>NZ_JBDYKJ010000049.1:0-38244 GCF_040012395.1 Nocardioides sp. 31GB23
GGCAGGGGGCGGGGCGGGGCTACTTCTTCTGGCGGCGCGAGCCGCCGTGCCAGTCCTCCTGCACGCCGGCCTCGTCCTCGGCGACCCCGAAGGCGCGCAGCTGGGGCAGCTCGCGCAGGCTGCGCTTGAGCTCGGCGAAGCCGGGGAAGGTGGCCAGCCCGACGACGTGGTCCCACAGCGCGCCGGCCTCCTCCTCGCTCGGCAGCCGGCTGATCACCGGGCCGAAGAAGGCCGCGCCCTCGGGCGGGGCGATGTGCAGGATCGGGGTGCCGACGTCCTTGCCGGTCAGCGCGAGCGCCTCGTCGGTCTCGGCCCGCAGCTGGGCGTCGTACGACTCGTCGCCGTAGGCCGCGGCCAGGTCGGCCGGCAGCCCGGCCTCCTCGAGCGCGGCGCGCAGCAGCTCCTGGGCCCGCTCGCCGTCGGGCATCCCGCCGCCGCTCTCACCCGGGTCGACGTCGAAGATGCGCGCGGTGATCGCGGGGTAGAGCCGGGCCACGGCGTCGGGGCCGTGCTCGTCGCGGGCCCGGGCGCACACGCGCAGCAGGTGGAGACCGGCGGTGTGGCCCGCCTCGTACTCGGGCGGGAAGTGGGAGTCGTAGTCGACGTGCGCGTTGAGCAGGCGCAGCGAGATGAAGCGCCACTCCACCTCGTGGCCACGCTGCTCGGCGACCATCCGCACCCACTTGCTGGTCATCCAGGCGAAGGGGCAGACGGGGTCGAACCAGAACCGGACGTGCGGCAGCGCCGCTGTGTCGCTCATGCCCCCACCCTGCCAGCCCGCCGGTCGGCCCGGCCACCACCTGTCCAGGGCGGCTGCATGAGTCCCCGGCCAGCCGGGGGCTCATGCGCTTGATGGGTGTTGCAACCCCTGACAAGTGCAGGAGTCCCCGGTCGGCCGGGGACTCATGCAGGCCCCGGCCACCCCACCCTCAGGAGCCCTGGGCCAGGGCGCGGGAGCGGTCGCGGGCGGCCTCCATGGCGGCCAGGAAGGCGGCGCGGACCTTGTGCACCTCGAGCTCGCGCAGCGCCGAGGCGGTGGTGCCGCCGGGCGAGGTGACCTGCTCGCGCAGCACGGTGGGGTGGGTGCCGGTCTCGCGCAGCATCTTGCCGCTGCCGACCAGGGTCTGGATGACCAGGTCGGTGGCGGTGGCGCGGGGCAGGCCCAGGTGCACGCCGGCCTCGATCATCGACTCCACGACGAAGAAGATGTACGCCGGCCCGGAGCCGCTGATCGCCGTCACGGCGTCCTGCTGGCGCTCGGGGATGCGCAGCACCTTGCCGACCGACGACATCAGGGTCTCGACCTCGGCGAGGTCGGCCTCGCTGGAGTGCGACCCCGGGGAGATGGCGGTCATCCCCTCGTCGACGAGCGCGGGGGTGTTGGGCATGACGCGCACGACCGCGACGCCCTCGGGCACCCGCGACTCGATGTAGGCGGTGGTGATGCCGGCGGCCAGGCTCACCAGCAGCACGCCGGGGCGCAGCACCGGCGCGATCTCCTCGAGCAGGTCGGCCATGTCCTGCGGCTTGACGACCAGCGCGACCGTGTCGGCCTTGGCCGCGGCGCTGCGGTTGTCGAGCACGGCGACGCCGTAGCGCTCCTCGAGCTCGTGGGCGCGCTCGGGCCGCTTCTCGCCGACCATCAGCCGGTCGACACGACGCCCCGCGCGGACCAGGCCCGAGAGCAGGGCCTCCCCCATCACGCCGGCGCCCAGGATCGCTGTCTGAGAGGTCATGGCGCCCATCCTCCCAGCCCGCGCCGTCCGGCGCGGGCAGCAGTCACTTCTTGGAGACCAGCGAGCGCGCGAAGAAGGCCAGGTTCTGCGGGCGCTCGGCCAGGCGGCGCATCAGGTAGCCGTACCACTCCTGGCCGTAGGGCACGTAGACCCGCACCCGCTCGCCGTTGGCCGCCAGCCGGCGCTGCTCGTCGGGCCGCACGCCGTAGAGCATCTGGAACTCGTAGCTGCCCTGCGGGCGGGCCGCGCGACCGGCCAGCGAGGTCGCGATCTCGACCAGGCGGGGGTCGTGGGTGGCGACCATCGGGTAGCCCTGTCCCTCCATCAGCACCTTCAGGCAGCGCACGTAGGAGCGGTCGACGTCGGCGGCGTCCTGGTAGGCCACCGACTCGGGCTGCGCGTAGGCGCCCTTGCACAGCCGCACCCGCGAGCCCTCGTAGGCGAGCTCACGGCAGTCGTCCTCGGTGCGGTGCAGGTAGGACTGCAGCACCGCCCCGGTCTCGGGGAAGTCCTTGCGCAGCTCGCGCAGGATCGCCAGCGTCGAGTCGGTGGTCGTGTAGTCCTCCATGTCGAGGGTGACCGTGGTGCCGGCGTTGCGCGCGGCGCGGCAGATGGTGCGCGCGTTCTCGAGCGCGACCCGGTGCCCGCCCTCCGGCGCGACGTCGACGGGCAGGAACTGCCCGATCGCGCTGAGCTTGAGCGAGACCTCGGTGCCCGAGGCCAGCCCCTTCGCCGACAGCGCGGCGAGCACGTCGACGTACGCCGCCACGGTCGCGTCGGCCTGCGCCCGGTCGCTGGTGTCCTCACCGAGGAAGTCGAGCGTCGCGGTCAGGCCGTCGGCGGCGAGCTCGCCGGCCGCGCGCACGGCGTCCTCGGTGCCCTCGCCGGGCACGTAGCCGCGGACGATGCCGGCCGAGACCGGGAGGGTGCTGACGAGGTTCTTGACCTGCTGGCTGCGGGCGAGCAGGAGCAGCGGCTGCCGGAGGAGGGCCATGGGCAGCAGGCTACGTCGCTCCTCCAGCCCGCGTCTCAGGCGGTACGCCGCCGCAGCGTCGCGGCGCCCAGCACCAGCGCACCGGCCACGAAGCCGGCCACCACCGCCAGGTCGCGCCAGACCTCCCCGGTGCTGGTCGAGGCCGACAGGGTGAGCATCGCGTCGACGGCGTAGGACAGCGGCAGCGCGTCGGAGACGGTCTCGAGCACCGGGGGCAGCGCGTCGCGGGGCACGAAGAGCCCGCAGAGCAGCAGCTGGGGGATCACCACGGCCGGCATGAACTGCACGGCCTGGAACTCGCTGCGGGCGAAGGCGCTGACGAACAGGCCCAGGGCGGTGCCCAGCAGCCCGTCGACGACGGCCACGAGCACCAGCATCCACACCGGCCCGGTGATCTCGAGGCCGAGCAGGGTGGTGCTGACCAGCACCGTGACCAGCGACTGCACGACGGCGACCAGCCCGAAGGCGGCGGCGTACCCGCCGAGCAGGTCGAGGCGCGCGGTGGGCAGCACCAGCAGCCGCTCGAGGGTGCCGCTGGTGCGCTCGCGCAGCGTGGTGACGCTGGTGACCAGGAACATCACGGTGAAGGGGAAGATCGCCAGCAGCGCGGGGCCGACGCGGTCGAAGGCCCCGGCGTCGACGTCCTCGAACATCCACCACAGCAACGCGACCAGCAGGGCGGGCAGCAGGAGCAGCATCGCCATGGTGCGGTGGTCGTGGCGCAGCTGGGTCAGCACCCGGGCGGCGACGGCGGCGGTGACGCGGGCGCTCACGGCTGCTCCCCTCGGACCAGGGCGACGAAGGCGTCCTCGACGCTGGCGGCGCCGGTGCGCTCGCGCAGCCCGGCGGGGGTGTCGTCGGCGACCACCCGGCCCTCCCGCATCAGCAGCAGCCGGTCGCAGCGCTCGGCCTCGTCCATCACGTGGCTGGAGACGAGCACGGCCGCGCCCTCGGCGGCGAGCTCGTGGAAGCGGGTCCAGAGCCGGGCCCGCAGCACCGGGTCGAGCCCGACGGTGGGCTCGTCGAGGACCAGCAGCTCGGGGCGGCCCAGCAGCGCCAGCGCCAGCCCGACCCGCCCCCGCTGGCCGCCGCTGAGCCGGCCGACCACCTGGCCGCGCTGCTCGTGCAGGTCGACGACCTCGAGCACCCGGTCGACCTCGGCGGCGCCCGCGCGCAGCACCCGGGCGAAGAACGCGAGGTTCTGGGCCACGGTGAGGTCGTCGTAGACCCCGGCGGCCTGGGTGGCGTAGCCGACCCGGCCGCGCACGGGGGCGCTGCCGGCGGGGTGGCCGAGCACGGTGACGCTGCCGCTCGTGACGACCTGGCTGCCGACCAGGGCCCGCATCAGCGTCGTCTTGCCGCAGCCCGACGGGCCCAGCAGCCCGGTCACGCCGTGCCCGATCCGGACGTCGAGGCCGGGCAGCACGGTGCGGCCCCCGCGGCGTACGACGACCCCGGCGAGCTCGGCCACCGGCGCGTCGGCCGGGGGCTCAGGTGGCCGCGACCGCGAAGTGCTCACGGGCGAACTCCAGTGACTCGCGCAGGTCGGCCTCGCGCTCCTCGCGCGAGCTGCAGCGGCGGGTGTTGATCTCGAGCACGATGTCGCCGTCGAAGCCGCTGCCGGCGAGGTGGCGCAGGAAGCCGGCGGCGTCCATCTCGCCGCGCCCGGGCACCAGGTGCTCGTCCTTGGGCGAGCCGGTGCCGTCGGTCAGGTGCACGTGGCGCAGCCGCTCCCCCAGCCGCGCGGCCATCTCGACCGGGTCGTCCTGGGCGATCGCGGCGTGCGACAGGTCGATGGTGGTGCTCGCGTAGCCCTCGGTGGAGGGGTCCCAGCCCGGCAGGTACATCTCCATGCCGGTCGCGGCCCGGGAGGTCACCTGGGCGCGCCAGGGGTACATGTTCTCGACCGCGAAGAACAGCCCGGTCGACTCCTCGAGGGCGGCGATGCCGTCGACGAAGCCGCGGGCGTAGTCCTTCTGCCAGCGGAACGGCGGGTGCACCACCACGGTGCGGGCCCCCACCGCGTGCGCCATCTCGGCGGAGCGCTCGAGCTTGCCCCAGGGCTCGGTGCCCCACACCCGCTGGGTGAAGAGCAGGCAGGGCGCGTGCACGGCGCACACCGGCATCTCGTGGTGCTCGGAGAGCTGCTGGACCGCGGAGGTCTGCTGGCTCAGCGCGTCGATGCCGACCATCACCTCGACGGCGTCGTAGCCCAGGTGCGCGGCGTGGGCGAAGGCGTGCGCGGTCGACTCGGGGTAGACCGACGAGGTGGACAGCCCGATCCGGGTGGTCACGGCCGCTCCTGCCTCAGCCCAGCACGCTGAGCTGGTCGAGGCGCTCGAGGATGACGCCCTCGCGCAGCGCCCAGGGGCAGATCTCGAGCTCGGCCAGGTCGAAGATGTCCATGCAGGCCTCGGCCACCAGCGCGCCGGGCAGCACCTGGTGGGCGCGGCTCGGCGAGACGCCGGGCAGCGCGGCCAGCTCGTCGTGGCTCATCGCGACCAGCTTGGGGATCCACTCCGAGAGCGCCGCCAGCGACAGTGCCCGCGGCACGAGCGGGCCCTCCGACGACGCGGCCGCGCCGCAGATGCGGGCCAGCGAGCGGAAGGTCTTCGAGGTCGCCGCCGCCGTGTCGGGCGCACCGGCACGCAGCAGGTGGCCGGCGTCGCGGGCGATCTCGGCGCGGATGCGGCGCCGGAGCTCCCGGATGGCCTCGTCGTCGGGCGCGCCCGAGCCGAAGTGGGTGCGCGCCAGGCGCGCCGCTCCCAGCGGCAGCGACCAGGCCACGTCGGGCGCCTCGTCGGGCCCGCCGGCGATCTCGAGGGAGCCGCCGCCGATGTCGAAGACCGCCAGCCGCCCGGCCGACCAGCCGAACCAGCGGCGTACGGCCAGGAAGGTCAGGCGCGCCTCGTCCTCGCCCGAGAGCACCGCGATGCGCACCCCGGTGCGCTCGTGGACGTGGTCGAGCACCTCGTCGGCGTTGGCCGAGTCGCGCACCGCGGAGGTGGCGAAGGCCAGCATGTCCTCGCAGCCCTTGTCCTCGGCGACCGCGACCGCCTGGGCGGTGAAGGCCGTCAGCGCCTGCACCCCGGCCTCGGAGACCGCGCCCTCGTCGGGGCCGTGCTCGACCAGGTGCTCGGCCAGGCGCAGCGGCTCCTTGTAGGAGTACGCCGGCAGCGGGGCCGCGCCGCCGTGGGCGTCGACCACCAGCAGGTGCCCGGTGTTCGAGCCGATGTCGAGGACGCCCAGCCGCATGGGTCCAAGGTACTCCCCGGGGCCGCCCGGGAACGTAGGGTGGCCCGATGCCCGAAGTGGACCTCGTCTTCCCCCGCGCCTGGGTCGAGTTCGTCAACCCCGACGACCACGACGAGGTGCTGCGCTGCGACCTGACCTGGCTGACGTCGTCCTACACCTGCATCTTCGGCCAGGGCTGCCCCGGGATCTTCGCCGACGCCCCCGACGTGGGGTGCTGCACGCTCGGCGCGCACTTCGCCGACGACGCCGACGAGGAGCGGGTCGCGGGCTTCGTCGACCAGCTGTCCCCGCACCAGTGGCAGCAGCACCCGGGCCGCGCCGTCGGGCGCGACGACTGGGTCGAGCTCGACGACGAGGGGGCGCGCAAGACGCGGGTCACCGAGGTCGACGGCCAGCAGGCCTGCATCTTCCAGAACCGGCCCGGCTTCGCCCCCGAGGACCCCGAGGCCGGCCCCGGCGGGGCCGGCTGCGCCCTGCACGGCCTGGCCCTCGACCTGGGGCTGCACCCCCTCGAGACCAAGCCCGACGTGTGCTGGCAGCTGCCGATCCGCCGCACCTTCCGCGAGGTCGAGCGCACCGACGGCACCGAGTACACCGAGGTCAGCATCGGCGAGTACGACCGGCGCGGCTGGGGGCCGGGCGGGCACGACCTCGACTGGTACTGCTCGGGCAACACCGAGGCGCACGTCGCGGTCGAGCCGGTCTACGTCACCAACGAGGCCGAGCTGCGCGAGCTGATGGGCTCGGCGGCGTACGACGAGCTGGTGCGCCACTGCGAGGCGCACCTGCGCTCGCGCTCGGCGCTGGCGCTGCACCCCGCCGACCCGCGCTGACTCCCCGGCCTGCTCGACCTTCTCGGCCTTCTCGACATCGAGAGAACCGACCCCGCCGTCGCCCCGTGACCTTGCGGAGTTCACAATCGTCGGTATGCGCCTGGACCACCTCTCCTACGCCGCCGGCCCCGACGGTCTCGCCAGCACCGCGCAGCGCATCGGCGGGCTGCTGGGCCGCGACTTCACCGACGGCGGCATCCACCCGCGCTTCGGCACCCGCAACATGGTGCTGCCGCTGGCGCAGGACACCTACCTCGAGATCGTCGAGGTCCTCGACCACCCCGCCTCTGACAAGGCGCCCTTCGGGCAGGCCGTGCGCGCCCGCTCGGCGCTCGGTGGCGGCTGGCTGGGCTGGGCCGTCGCGGTCGACGACATCTCGGTGGCCGAGCAGCGCCTGGGCCGCGAGGCCGCGCAGGGCAGCCGGCACCGCCCCGACGGCACCGAGCTGCGCTGGAAGCAGATCGGGATCAACGGGCTGATGGCCGACCCGCAGCTGCCGTTCTTCCTGCAGTGGGAGGTGCCCGCCGACCTGCACCCCAGCCACGGCGCCGACGACACCTACGCCCTGGCCTGCCTCGAGATCGCCGGCGACCCGCTGCGTGTCAGCGAGTGGCTCGGCGAGCCGGTCGAGGCCCCGCTCGAGGACGTCAAGGTCGAGTGGGTCGCCCCGCACGGCACCCCCGGCGTGATCGCCGTGCAGATCCAGACCCCCGGCGGCCTGGTCCGGCTCTGAAGGAGCCCACGGTGCTGCCCGAGGGCACACGGCCCAGCCCCAACATCTGGCACCACACCGACACCTACGAGCTCGAGAACCACGCCTTCGACCCCGACCGGCGCGTCGAGGCCGTGATCGAGGAGCTCGGCGGCTGGGCCGGCCGCGACGTCCTCGACGTGGGCTGCGGCACCGGCTTCCACCTGACCCGCTTCGCCCGCACCGCCGCCTCGGTGACCGGCGTCGAGCCGCACCCCGACCTGCGCGCCATCGCCGCGCGTCGTACCCGACGGCTCTCGGCCGACCGGACGGTCACGGTGCTCGAGGGCACCGCCCAGGACCTGCCGCTGCCCGACGCCAGCATCGACGTGGTGCACGCCCGCTGGGCCTACTTCTTCGGCCCCGGCTGCGAGCCGGGCCTCGGCGAGCTCGAGCGGGTCGCGCGCCCCGGCGCCACGGCGTACGTCGTCGACAACGACGCGAGCCGCTCGACCTTCGGCGCCTGGTTCGCCCGCGGCTTCCCCGAGCACCCCGCCCCCGAGGTCAAGCAGGAGTTCTGGGCGGCGCAGGGCTGGCAGCGCGAGCCGGTGCTGACCCGCTGGGTCTTCGACACCCCCGCCGACCTGGAGGCGGTGGTGCGCATCGAGCTGCCCGGCCCGGCCGCCGAGCAGGCCCTGGCCGAGCACGCCGCCGCCGGCGGTGGCACCGAGGTCGACTACGCCGTCGACGTGTGGTGGCGCCGCTACTGAGCGCCGCCCCCGGTCAGACCCGGTCAGACCCGGTCGGGGCCCGAGGAGTCGCGCACGACCAGCGACGGGGTGAGCAGCACCCCCTGCTGGGCGACGCGGGGCCGGCCGAGCAGGCCCTCGAGCGCGGTGACGACCTCGATCGCGACGTCCTCCAGCGGCTGGCGCACCGAGCTCAGGCCCGGGCGCACGACCTGGGCGACCTGGGAGTCGTCGAAGCCGACGACCGCGACGTCGTCGCCGACGCGCGACCCACGCAGCCCCAGGGTGTGCAGCACCCCCATGGCCAGGGTGTCGGAGGCGCAGACGAACGCGGTGGGCGCGGCCTCGTCGAGGAGCACCTCGCTGGCCTCGCGGCCGCTGGCCACGGTGTCCTCGACGCGCGAGGCCAGGCCCGAGGTGGGCAGGCCGGCCTCCTTCATGGCGCGGTGCCAGCCGGCGCGGCGGTCCTCGCCGATGCGGGAGTCCTTGCGCCAGCCGATCCAGGCGATCTTCTCGTGGCCCTTGGCCAGCAGGTGGCGGGTGGCGCTCTCGCAGCCGGCGGCGCCGTCGACGTCGACCCAGGCGTGCGTGGCGCCGGGGTTCTCCCAGGGCCGCCCGAACGCCACGAAGGGCGCGCGGCGCCCGTCGAGCCACTCGGCCTGCGGGTTGCCGAGGTAGGTGTCGGTGACGACGAACGCGTCGACGGCGGTCGAGCGCAGCAGGTCCTCGTAGCCCGAGAGCGGGTCGGTGGGGTCGCCGGTGAAGAGCAGCACGTGGTAGCCGGCCTCGCGCGAGGTCTCGACCAGCGAGTGCACGAAGCGGTCCATCGTGGCGTTGGCGGTGCCCTCCTGGGCGGCCTGGATGCGCAGCCCGATCAGGTGCGAGGCGCGGGTGCGCAGGTTGCGGGCAGCGCGGTTGGGCAGGTAGCCGAGGTCGGCGATGGCCTGCTGGACGCGCAGCAGCGTGTCGGCGCGCAGCAGGTCGGGGTTGTTGACCGCGTTGGAGACCGTCTGGCGCGAGACCCCGGCCCGCTCGGCGACGTCGGCCAGCGTGGGCGGCAGGCCGGACGTGCGGGCGCTGGTGCGGGACACGGCCACCCCCTCGTCACCTCTTGATCGTTCCAAGTCCGACGGGAGCACTGTAACCACGACGGCCGCTCGGCGCTGTCGGTGCCCTGGCCTAGCGTGCCGTGCATGGCGAAGTCCTCCGCACGTGCTGCTCGGCCCACCTACCGCTGCTCCGAGTGCGGCTGGGAGACCGGCAAGTGGGTGGGGCGCTGCGGCGAGTGCCAGGCGTGGGGGTCGGTGGCCGAGGCCGCCGCGGCGCCCACGCTGCGCACCGCGGCCTCGCCGGTCACCACCCGCGCGGTCCCGATCGGCGAGGTGTCGGTCGAGGAGGCCGGCTTCCGCACCAGCGGGGTGCCCGAGCTCGACAGGGTGCTCGGCGGCGGGCTGGTGCCCGGTGCCGCGATCCTGCTGGCCGGCGAGCCCGGCGTCGGCAAGAGCACCCTGCTGCTCGAGGTGGCCGCCCAGACCGCCCGCTACCAGCGCCGCACCCTCTACGTCACCGGCGAGGAGTCGGCCTCGCAGGTGCGCCTGCGCGCCGACCGCACCGGCGGGGTCCACGACGAGCTCTACCTGGCCGCCGAGACCGACCTCGGCGCGGTGCTGACCCACATCGAGGAGACCCGGCCCCAGCTGATCGTCGTCGACTCGGTGCAGACCATCGGCGCCTCCGGCGTCGACGGGGTCCCCGGCGGCGTCACCCAGGTCAAGGAGGTCGCCGCCGCGCTGATCCGGGTCGCCAAGACCCGCGGCATCACCACGGTGCTCGTCGGCCACGTCACCAAGGACGGCGCGATCGCCGGGCCCCGGGTGCTCGAGCACCTCGTCGACGTGGTGCTGCACTTCGAGGGCGACCGCAACTCCCGCTTCCGCATGGTGCGGGCCATGAAGAACCGCTTCGGGCCGGTCGACGAGGTGGGCTGCTTCGACCTGGGCCCCGACGGCATCAGCGCCGTGGCCGACCCGACGGGGCTCTTCGTCGAGCAGCACCACGGCCGGGTGCCCGGCACCTGCGTCGCGGTGACCATGGAGGGCCGCCGGCCGATGCTCGCCGAGGTGCAGGGGCTGGTGACCCCCTCGCCGCTGGACCGGCCGCGGCGTACGACGTCGGGGCTGGACGGCTCGCGGGTCGCGATGGTGCTCGCGGTGCTGGAGCGCCACTGCGGGCTGCGGCTCTCGATGCAGGACGTCTTCGCCTCCACCGTCGGCGGCGCACGGCTGCACGAGCCGGCCAGCGACCTGGCGGTGGCCATCGCCCTGGTCTCCTCGCACCTGGCCATCGCCCCGCCCACCGGCGTCGTGGCCATCGGCGAGCTCGGGCTGGCCGGCGAGCTGCGCCGGGTCCGCGACCTGCCCCAGCGCATCGCCGAGGCCGCCCGGCTCGGGTTCCGGCACGCGGTGGTGCCGACCGAGCCGGGCCGCCGCGGCCAGGGCGTCGGCACGCCCCGCGAGATCGAGGGCATGCGGGTGCTCGAGGTGCCCGGCATCGCCAGCGCCCTCGAGGTGCTGCGGCTGACCGACCGGCCCGGCTGAGCCCCACCATGATCCGGGCCCGCCCGGAATGATGACGCGCGCCCGGCCGGACCGCTCTAGACTCCGCAGACAAGGGCGGATCGACCGCCCGTCCCCCCATGGAGGAGCCCCGTGCCCGCCGAACGCTCGGACGACCTGCTGCGCCTGCGCGAGACGCTGGCCTCGATCGCCCCGGGCACCTCGCTGCGCGACGGCCTCGAGCGCATCCTGCGCGGGCGCACCGGCGCCCTGATCGTCATCGGCCAGGACGAGCGGGTCGACGAGATCAGCACCGGCGGCTTCGACCTCGACGTGCCCTTCACCGCCACCGGCCTGCGCGAGCTGGCCAAGATGGACGGCGCGATCATCGTCGACGCGAGCCTGACCCGCATCGTGCGCGCCGCGGTGCACCTGATGCCCGACCACACGATCCCCTCCGAGGAGACCGGCACGCGGCACCGCACCGCCGACCGGGTGGCGCGCCAGACCGGCTTCCCGGTGATCTCGGTGTCGCAGTCGATGCAGATCATCGCGGCGTACGTCGGCTCGACGCGCCACGTGCTCGAGGACGTCGGCCAGATCCTCTCGCGCGCCAACCAGGCGCTGGCCACCCTCGAGCGCTACAAGCTGCGCCTCGACGAGGTCTCCAGCACCCTCTCGGCGCTCGAGATCGAGGACCTCGTCACCGTCCGCGACGTCGCCGTGGTCGCCCAGCGCCTCGAGATGGTCACCCGCATCGCCCGCGAGATCGAGGACTACGTGCTCGAGCTGGGCACCGACGGCCGGCTGCTCTCGCTGCAGCTCGAGGAGCTGATCACCGGCGTCGACACCGAGCGCGAGCTGGTGGTGCGCGACTACCTGCCGGCCGGGCGCAAGGCCTCGACCCCCGAGGAGCTGCTGCACCAGCTCGAGGCCCTCTCCCCCACCGCCCTGGTCGACCCGGCCGCCACCGCCAAGGTGCTCGGCCTCGGCAACGGCGAGCACCTCGACGGCGCCGTCGCCCCGCGCGGCTACCGCCTGCTGGCGAAGGTGCCGCGCCTGCCCGGCCCCGTCGTCGACCGGCTCGTCGACCACTTCGGCACCCTGCAGAAGCTGCTCTCCGCCGGCATCGACGACCTCCAGGCCGTCGAGGGCGTCGGCGAGCTGCGCGCCCGCAGCGTCCGCGAGGGCCTCTCCCGCCTCGCCGAGTCCACGATCCTGGAGCGCTACGTCTGAGCCGCCCGCGGGAGTTTCATCGGCCGGCCGACAGAACTCCTGGGTGGCCGATGAAACTTCATCGTCCACCCGCCAGATTCATCGGCCGGCCGATGAATCTCCCCGCTCGGCGGGGCGGTGCTTGCCGTCGTGGAGCAGCGCGTTGAGCTCGCCGCCGAGGAGCAGGGCCAGGGCGAGCAGGTAGACCCAGGTCAGCACGACGATCCCGCCGCCGAAGACGCCGAGCAGCGGGTTGCCCTCGCCGACGGTGCGCAGGTAGAGGCCGAAGCCACCGCTGGCGGCCAGCCACAGCACGGTGGTGGTCACGGCGCCGGGCAGCGCGGCGCGCCACGGCGTACGCCGGTTGGGTGCCAGGTGGAAGACCAGCGCCAGCCAGCCGACGAGCACCAGGGCCAGCACCGGCAGGCGGGCGAGGTCCCAGAAGGACTCGAAGGCGCCGCCCAGGCCGACGACGTCGGCCACGTCGGTGCCGCGGCCCAGCAGCGGGCCGACGACCACGACGGCCAGCGCGACCACGACCACGACCACCGTCATCAGGCCCAGCCCCAGGCCCAGCAGCCGGCGGCGCAGCCACGGGCGGTGCTCGTCGCTGTCGTAGGCCAGGTTGAGCGCCTGCACCACGACCGCCCAGGCCCCCGACAGGGTGACCAGCGCACCCAGCGCGGCGACGGTGAGCAGTCCGCCGTACTCGCCCTCGAAGACGGCGCGCACCGAGTCGAGCACCGGGTCGCCGCGCTCGGTGAGCACCAGCCCGAGCGCGTCGACGACCCGTGCCTCGGTGCGGGCGGCCACCTCGGCGCCGACGATGGCCTCGAGGTAGGACAGCAGCCCGGCCGCGATCAGCAGCGCCGGGAACAGGCTCAGGACCGCGAAGAAGGCGATCTCGGCGGCCAGCCCCGCGACGCGGTCCTTGGCGACCTCGTGGCCGAGCACCCGCAGCAGCGCGACCGACCGGTCGCGTCCGCGCCGCAGCACCGGGTGCACGTCAGTGCGCGGCGAGGTTGCCGCTCAGCCGGCCGTGCATGTGCAGCGACTGCTCGTTGAGGCCGTGGATCTCGACGGTCTTGCCCTTGCGCTCGTACTTGTAGGTGATCGAGTCGAGCGCGGCCACGGTCGAGGCGTCCCACACGTGCGAGGCCGCCATGTCGATGACCACGTGCTCGGGGTCGTCGGCGTACTCGAACTGGGTGTAGAGGTCGTTGGAGGAGGCGAAGAACAGCTCGCCGGTGACCGTGTAGCGCGCCTGCGGGCGCCCGTCGACCTCGGTCACCTCGCGCTCGACGGTGGCCAGGTGGGCCACCCGGCGGGCGAAGAGGGTCATCGCGACGAGCACGCCGACCGCGACACCGATGGCCAGGTTGTGGGTGGTCACGGTGACCACGACGGTGGAGAGCATCACCGTGGTCTCGCTCTTGGGCATCCGGCGCAGGGTGCGCGGGGTCACCGAGTGCCAGTCGAAGGTGCCGACGGCGACCATGATCATCACCGCGACCAGCGCGGCCATCGGGATCTGCGCGACCAGGTCGCCGAAGCCGACGACCAGCACGAGCAGGAGCACACCGGCGGAGAAGGTGGAGATCCGGGTGCGGGCACCGGAGGCCTTCACGTTGATCATCGTCTGGCCGATCATGGCGCAGCCGCCCATGCCGCCGAAGAAGCCGGTGATCATGTTGGCCGCGCCCTGGCCCCAGGCCTCGCGCGTCTTCTCGGAGTGGGTGTCGGTGATGTCGTCGACGAGCTTGGCGGTCAGCAGCGACTCGAGCAGGCCCACCAGCGCCATCGCCAGCGCGTACGGCGCGATGATCTCCAGCGTGGTCAGCGTGAAGGGCACGTCGGGGACGAGCAGCGCGGGCAGCGTCTCGGGCAGCTCGCCCTCGTCGCCCACGTCGGGCAGCGCCCAGCCCGCGGCCAGCGCCGCGGCGGTGATGGCCACGATGACCACCAGCGGCGAGGGCACCGCCGAGGTCAGCCGCGGCAGCAGCACGATGACCGCGACGCCGAAGGCCACCAGCGGGTAGACCAGCCACGGCACGTCGACCAGGTAGGGGATCTGGGCCATGGCGATGAGGATCGCCAGGGCGTTGACGAAGCCGACCATCACCGAGCGCGGGATGAAGCGCATCATCTTGGCCACGCCGAGCAGGCCGAGCACGATCTGGATGGCGCCGCCGAGGATCACGGTGGCGATCAGGTAGTCGACGCCGTAGTCGCGCGCCACGGGTGCGATCACCAGCGCGATGGCACCGGTGGCGGCCGAGATCATCGCGGGCCGGCCACCGAGGAAGGCGATCGAGACGGCCATCGTGAAGGAGGCGAAGAGGCCCAGGCGCGGGTCGACGCCGGCGATGATCGAGAACGAGATCGCCTCAGGGATCAGCGCGAGCGCCACCACCAGGCCGGCGACGACCTCGCGGCGCAGGATCGAGGGGCGGCGCAGCGCGCCGCGCACGGTGTGCGTCTCGGCCGGGGGCAGGGCCACGGACGGCTGCAGCAGCGAGGACTGGTCGGGCACGGGGTTGCTCACGGGCTCTCCTGGGCGGTGCGTGGCACGTCGGCCCGGGAGCGGCGCTGCGACCGGTCGACGTCGGGATGGTGGTGCGAGGTCTGGAGCGGCGCGCGGGTGCGTGACACCGCGGCCGACGCCGCGACTCTACCCTGACGTGACGGGAGAGTCTGCATCGTCGGCGGTGAGACGGCTCACCACGCGCCCCGGCTCACCGGTCGCGCTGGGCGCGCACCCGCTCGTCGAGACCGGCGGCGAACTCCTCGGCCCAAGCCAGGCGGGTGCGCAGCGTGTCGACGCGCTCCTCGGCCGCGGCGTGCAGCGACTCCAGCTCGCCCAGCAGACGGGCCCGCTCGGCGTCGTCGGGCTCGGCGTCGAGGGCGTCGACGACGCCGAGCAGCCCGCGCATGTCCTCGAGCGAGAAGTCCAGCGGCTTCATCCGCTTGATGAGCTCGAAGCGGTCGACGTCGAGCGCGGTGTAGAGCCGGAAGCCTCCGGCCGAGCGGGCCGACGGGGCGACCAGCCCGACCTCCTCGTAGTAGCGCAGCGTGCGCAGGCTCAGGCCGGTGCGCGTGGCGACCTCGCCGATCTGCATGTGTGCGGACACGGCGGCGAGTCTAGGCCCGCCGCGAGACGACGATGGACAGCGCGGCCAGCCCGGTCGCGAGCGCGAGCACCGCCACGAAGGCCGACCGGTCGGCGGCCGTGCCGACCGCGGTGAAGACGAGACCGGCCACGGCGACCGCGACCGCGGCCCCCACCGAGTCGCTGATGGTGACCGCCGAGGAGGCGGTGCCGCGCTCGTGCACGGCGGTGCGCGCCAGCACCGTGGAGGTGATCCGCGGGTACATCAGCCCCATCCCCGCGGCCGCGACCAGCCAGCCCGCGCCCACGAGCACCCCCGGCAGGCCCAGCGCCGCGACCAGCAGCACCGCCACGATGCCCGCGCCCAGCACGAGGGCCCCCAGGCGCAGCGCCGCCTCGTCGGGCAGCCGGTCGCCGAGCCGCCCCTGCACGTGCGACGCCCCGGCCCAGCCCAGCGTGGCGACGGTCAGCACCAGGCCGCTGACCCAGGTGGCGGCGCCGTACTGCTCCTGCAGGAGGAAGGGCAGGTAGGCCTCGGCGGCGAAGAAGGTGCCGCCGACCAGGCCGCGCTGCGCGATCACGGCCGGTACGCCGCGCCCGGCGCGCAGGGTGCCCCGCGGCAGCAGCGGGCGCACGGCGACCAGCGCGAGGGCGACCGCGACCGCGGCGACCCCGGCCCGGGCCGCGGCGGGCAGCGCCCCGGTGAGGTTGAGCGCGACGACGGCCGCGGCGACCGCGGCCGCCAGCGCCAGACGTCGTACGCCGCCGCCCCGGGGCGCGGCGCCGGCCTCGGGCGGCTCGACCGAGCGCAGGGTCGGCACCAGCAGCGCGAGCGCCCCGGCGGCGATCGCGACCACGCCGAGGAAGACCCAGCGCCACCCGAGGGTGTCGGCGACGACGCCGGCCAGGAACGGGCCGACCAGCCCGGGC
The DNA here is from genome assembly GCF_040012395.1 of Nocardioides sp. 31GB23. Taxonomy (NCBI): domain Bacteria; kingdom Bacillati; phylum Actinomycetota; class Actinomycetes; order Propionibacteriales; family Nocardioidaceae; genus Nocardioides; species Nocardioides sp. 31GB23. Next base: position 16,068 of record NZ_JBDYKJ010000049.1, read on the forward strand.
AGCACCCAGGCGGCGGCGAAGAGCCCGAGGATGCGTGGCCGGTCGACGGGGTCGAAGACCTGCGCGACGAGCACGTAGAGCGCGACGACGAGGCCGCCGAGGCCCAGGCCCTGCAGGAAGCGGCCGACCACCAGCAGCCCCATGGTCGGGGCGAGCCCGGCGGCCAGCAGCCCGACGGCGAAGAGCGCGACCGAGGTCAGCAGCGGCCGCACCGCGCCGAGGCGGTCCGACCACAGCCCGACCGCGACCATGCCGACGACGCTGGCGGCCAGCGTCGCGGAGAAGGCCACCGAGAACCAGGCGCGTCCGTCGAGGTCGCGGGTCACGGCCGGCATCACCGTGGCGACCGCGAGGGCCTCGAAGGCGGCCAGGAAGACCAGGGCGACGGCGCCGGTGGTGGCGCCGCGGTAGCGCGGGCCCAGCAGCGGGGTCCGGGCGGGGCGCGCCCCGGCGCGGTCCCCGGCGCCCGTGGACGTGCTCATCGGTCTCGGCTCAGTCGGTGGCGACGGGCCAGATCCGCCGCTCGCCCTCGGCGGCGCGGACCTCCCCGATCTGGTGACGGCGTTTCTGGGCCTTGTAGGGCGCTGCGAGCACCAGCGCGGGGGCCTTCGGGCTGCGGTGCTCGAGCAGCACCTGCACCGCCCGGGCGCCGCCCACGATCGCGTCGAAGACCACGGCGACCGCGCGCACCTGGTCGCGCTCGGTGCGCAGCTTCTCGAAGAGCTCCTCGAGCAGCTGGTCGGGGCGCACGTCCTCGACGATCTCGACCATGCGGGTGCCCTGGCTGCCGTCGTCCTCGACGACCTGCACGAAGGGCAGCAGCACGTCGTCGGCGTCGAGCCGCTCCTTGGCGGCCTTGAGCGAGGCGTCGAGCAGCTCGTCCATCTCACCGGCCACGGTCTTGCTCAGGGAGTCACGCCAGGAGGTCATGGGCCCAGCCTCGCAGACGACGCGGTCACCGAGGGGATCCGAGGCGGGCCTCCGGGCGCAGCGACGCCTCGAGCGGCTCGCCGGCGGCGGCGGCCGCGAGGTGGCGGCCCAGCCCGGGCGCCTGCTTGTAGAGGTTGTGCCCGACCGGCAGCAGCACCCCGCCGGCCTCCCACACCGCCATCGCGTCGTCGCTCCAGGGCAGCGTGGTGACCCAGCAGTGCCGCACGTCGACCGGGTCGGGGTCGAGGCCGGGCAGCGCCCGGGCGACGTAGTCGCGGGCCCGGGCGGCGAGCTCGTCGAGCCCGGCGGGCACCGGCAGGCTGGCGTCGTCGCGGGCCGGGGTGGTCTGGCTCAGCCCGACGCCGTACGTCGCGTTGCCGGGCGCCGCGGCGGCGTACACGCCGGTCTCGCCGAAGACGCCGCTGGAGTCCTGGAGCGTGGCCAGGGCGCTGGGCGCCTCGCCCCGCACCGCGAAGGTCAGCCGCACGTGCGCGGCCTGGGCGACGGGCAGCGAGAGGCCCAGGGTGCGGGCCAGGGCGGGGGTGCCCCGCCCGGCGCAGGCCACGACCCGGTCGTAGGTGTCGGTGCGCCCGCCGCTGCGCACCTCGACACCGTCGCCCTCGCCGAGGGGGCGCACGGAGATCACCTCGTCACGCACCAGCCGGTCGCCCAGCGCGGCGCTCAGCGCGGCGATCGTCGCGGTGGTGCGGATCGAGCCGCCCTCCTCGTCGAGCATCGCGGGGCCGTCGAAGCCGGCCAGCAGCGGCACCCGCCGGGCGAGCTCGTCGGCGTCGATGCGGCGGGCGGCGACGCCGCCGTCGACCAGCAGCGGCAGGTGCTCCTCGACCGCCGGGCCGATCGCGACCGCGCCGTCCGCGGAGACCATCTCGACGCCCAGCCGCCCGCCCCACTCGCGGTAGGCCGCGCGGCTGGCGCGGGCCGCGGCGACCAGCCGCGGGTCGTCGTGGGCGTGCCGGAAGATCCGCGACACCCCGCCGGACTGGCCGTTGCCGGGCTCGCCCTGCTCGTAGACGCACACCTCGACGCCCCGCTCGAGCAGCGCGTAGGCGGTGCTGAGCCCGACGATCCCCGCGCCGATGACGGCGACCCGGGGCGGGCCCGAGGCGACGGAGGGGACCTGCTCGACCTGCACGGCGGAGGAAGAAGTCGACATGGCCCCACCCAACCAGCCACGCCCCCACCCGCCCGGGCGGTCGCCCAGCCTCGCGGGCGGGGTCTCAGGCGGGTCTCAGGCGGGTCTCAGCCGGGGTCTCAGCCGGGGTCTCAGCCGGGGTCTCAGTCGGGGTCCACGGCGCGGCGCCGCTCGAGCAGCACCGTGTCGCGCCACCGCCCGTCGAGGCGCGCGATGCGGGAGCGCACCGCCAGCACCTGGTAGCCCGCGCTGCGGTGCAGCGCGAGACTGGCCCGGTTCTCGGGGAAGACGACCGCCTGCAGCGTCCAGAGCCCGCCGGCGTCGGCCTCGGTCACCTGGCGGTGGAGCAGAGAGCGGCCCACGCCGCGCCCGCCCGCCTCGGCGGCGACGTAGACGGTGGTCTCGCCGACCCCGGCGTAGCAGGCGCGCGCCGAGACCGGTGAGACCCCGGTCCACCCGACGACCCGACCCGGCTCAGCAGCCAGCGCGGCCACCCAGCGGTGCCCCGGCAACCAGCGCTCGCGCAGCGCGTCGAGCGCGGGCACCTCGGTCTCGAAGGTGGCCTGGCGCCCGGCGATGCCCTCGGCGTAGATCTCCTGCACCCGCGGCAGGTCGGCCTCGGTCATCGCCCGGGTGCGCACGTCGCCGGGCAGGTCCTCGGGGCAGCAGGGGGCCGCGGTCAGGGTGCCCATCACCACGTCGGCCGCATGCGGCAGCCCCGTGCAGCAGGCCGCGTTGACCGAGACCAGGCTGGCGGTGCCGACCTTGTCGACCACGACGAAGCCCAGCTCGGCCAGCCGGCGCACGTGGTGGGAGCAGGTGGCCTGGCTGATGCCCAGCGACGTGGCCAGGTCGCCGACCCGCACCGCGCCCGCGGGGCTCGAGGCCACCGCGTGCAGCAGCCGCACGCGGGTCGGGTCGGCCAGGGTCGCGAACCACTTGGCGTACGTCGTCGCGGTGTCGAGGTCGAGGCCCACGTCGGGACCGGTGTGGGTGGCGCTGGTCATGGCGACCAGCCTAGCCTCGATCGACACAGATCGATGATTGCGTCCATCGATCTCAGTCGATATCGTCCACATCGACCGTTGTCGATGAACTGAGGAACCGATGCCGCACTCCGCCCTGACCCCCACCACCGCGCAGCCGCTCGTCGTCGTCGGCGCCGGACCCATCGGGCTGGCCGCCGCCGCGCACGCCCACGAGCGGGGGCTGCCCGTCGTCGTGCTCGAGGCCGGGGCGGACGCCGGTGCGGCCGTGACCGAGTGGGCCCACGTGCGGCTCTTCTCGCCGTGGTCCGAGCTCGTCGACGACGCCGCGGCCCGGCTGCTCGAGCCGACCGGGTGGACCCGGCCGACCGACGCGACGCCGCCGACCGGCGCCGAGTGGGTCGAGCGCTACCTGCGCCCGCTCGCCGCGGCCCTCGTCGCCGCCGGCGTCGAGGTCCGCACCGGCCACCGCGTCACCGGGGTGGCGCGCCAGGGCCGCGACCTGCTGGTCGCCGTGGACCGCGAGCGGGTGCCGTTCGCGGTGCACGTCGAGACCCCGCGCGGCCACGAGGTGCGCAGCGCGGCCGCGGTGGTCGACGCCTCCGGCACCTGGGGCCAGCCGGGCCCGCTGGGCACCGACGGCTACCCCGCCCCGGGCGAGCGCGAGCACGCCGACCACATCACGTACGCCGTCCCCGACGTCGACGACCCCGCGCTGCGTGCCCGGCTGGCCGGCCGGCACGTGGTGGTGGCCGGGGCCGGCGCGTCGGCGCAGAACGCGCTGGTCGCGCTGGGCAGGCTCGCCGCCCAGGAGCCCGGCACCCGGGTGACCTGGCTGCTGCGGCGCGGCGACGTCGGGCACGCCTTCGGCGGCGGCGACGCCGACGAGCTCGAGGCGCGCGGCGCGCTCGGCGAGCACGCCCGGGCGGTGGCCGAGTCGGGCACCGTCGAGACCGTCACCGGCTTCCGGACCACCGGGGTGCACCGCGACGAGGCGACCGGGCACCTGGTGCTGACCTCGCTCGACGGCCGCCAGGTCGCCGACGTCGACGAGGTGGTGGCCGTGACCGGTTTCCGCCCCGACGTGTCGTGGCTCAGCGAGGTCCACCTCGACCTCGACCCCGAGCTGTCGGCGCCGCGGCTGCTGGCCCCCGAGATCCACCCCGAGCACCACTCCTGCGGCTCGGTCTCCCCGCACGGCGCCTCGGTGCTGCGCCAGCCCGAGCAGGGTCTCTACATCGTGGGCATGAAGTCCTACGGCCGGGCGCCGTCGTTCCTGACGATGACCGGCTGCGAGCAGGTCCGCTCCGTCGTCGCCGAGATCGCCGGCGACCAGGAGGCCGCCGACCGGGTCGAGCTGGTGATGCCCGAGACCGGCGTGTGCGGCGCGGCGCCGACGTACGACGCCGAGGACGTCCAGGCCGGGAGCGGCTGCTGCTCCCCCGCCGGCCCGGAGCTGGTCGGCGTGCCCGCCGTCAGGTAGGCCTCAGCCCCGGCCCGCCACGAGCGGCTCGAGGGTGAGGTGCGGGTTCATCCGCTCGATCGCCTCGAGGCGCCACCGGTCGGAGAAGAGCGCCAGCAGCGCCCCGTCGGTGCGCTGCATGACCTCGACCCCGCGCAGCGCGGCGACCTCGTCGCGCTGCTCGGGGTCGACCCGGCGGGCGATGGAGTAGTCGAGGGACTCCAGCCGCACCGGGGCGCGGTACTCCGACTCCATCCGGGCGCTGACGACCTCGAACTGCATCGGGCCGACGGCGGCCAGCACCGGCGCGTGCTCGCCGCGCAGCTCCGAGCGCAGCACCTGGATCACGCCCTCCTGGTCGAGCTGCTCGATGCCCTTGCGGAACTGCTTCCAGCGTCCGGTGTCGGTGACGCTGACGGTGCTGAAGTACTCGGGGGCGAAGCTGGCGATCGGCGGGTAGCGCACCGGCGGGCCGGCGTGGATGGTGTCGCCGACACGCAGCGCGGAGGCGTTGACCAGGCCGATGATGTCGCCGGGCCGGGCCCGCTCGACCGAGGTGCGCTCGCGACCGAAGACGGCCTGGGCGTACTTGGTGGTGAAGGGGCGACCGGTGGTGGCGTGGGTGACGACCATGCCGCGCTCGAAGGTGCCCGAGCAGACCCGGGCGTAGGCGAGGCGGTCGCGGTGGGCGGTGTCCATGCCCGACTGCACCTTGAAGACGAAGGCGCTGAAGTCGTCGTCGGGCTGGCGCTTGCTGTCGTCGACCGCCACGGTGGGCCCCGGCGGCGGCGCCAGCTCGATGAGCACCTCCAGGATCTGGGCGACGCCGAAGTTCGACAGCGCCGAGGCGAAGAGCACCGGGGTGGTGCGCCCGGCCAGGAAGCTCTCCTGGTCGTGGTCGGCGCCGTCGGCGCTGAGCAGCTCGTCGCCCTCCTGGGCCTCCTCCCAGCGCTCCGGCTCGGCGACGGCCGCCGCGGCGGCGTCGAGGTGCTCCTCGGGCGCCCGGGTGCTGCCGCCGGCGGTGCGGGTGTAGCGCACGAACCCGCCCGTACGCCGGTCGAGGACGCCGCGGAAGTCGCCGGCCTCGCCGACCGGCCAGGTCAGCGGGGTGGGTCGCAGCCCGATCTGCTTCTCGATCGAGTCGAGCAGCTCGAGCGGGTCGAGGCCGGGCCGGTCCCACTTGTTGATGACCGTGATGACCGGGATGCCCCGGTGGGCGCAGACCTGGAAGAGCTTGAGCGTCTGCGGCTCGAGGCCCTTGGCCGCGTCGACGAGCATCACCGCCGAGTCGACCGCGGAGAGCACCCGGTAGGTGTCCTCGGAGAAGTCGGCGTGGCCGGGGGTGTCGACCAGGTTGACCACGTGGTCGCCGTACGCGAACTGCAGCGCGGCGGAGGTGATCGAGATGCCGCGGGCCTTCTCCATGTCCATCCAGTCGGAGACCGTGCCCTTGCGACCGCCCTTGCCGTGCACCGCTCCGGCCTCGGCGATCACGGCCGCGTGCAGGGCCAGCGCCTCGGTCAACGTCGACTTGCCGGCGTCGGGATGGCTGATGACGGCGAAGGTCCGGCGCGGTCGGAGGTCGGGTTCATCCACCCGTCGACTCTACGTGGCGGCCGGGGACCACTACCCTGACGGGGCGGCCGGGTGACCCGACCGCTTCCCCTACGCACGTGAGGACACCGAGTGAGCCACCCCCACCCCGAGCTGCAGGCGCCCCCGAAGCTCCCGTCCGGCGCCCTGCGGATCGTGGCGCTCGGCGGCCTCGGCGAGATCGGCCGCAACATGGCGGTCTTCGAGCACGAGGGCAAGCTGCTGATCGTCGACTGCGGGGTTCTCTTCCCCGAGGAGCACCAGCCCGGCGTCGACGTGATCCTGCCCGACTTCACCTGGATCCGTGACCGCCTCGACAAGATCGTCGGCGTCGTGCTGACCCACGGCCACGAGGACCACATCGGCGGCGTGCCCTACCTGCTGCGCGAGCGCCCCGACATCCCGCTGATCGGCTCGCGCCTGACGCTGGCGCTGATCAAGGAGAAGCTCAAGGAGCACCGGATCCGCCCCGAGCTGCGCGAGGTCAAGGAGGGCGACCGGATCGACCTGGCCCCCTTCGACTGCGAGTTCGTGGCGGTCAACCACTCCATCCCCGACGGTCTCGCCGTGGCGATCCGCACCCGCGCCGGCATGGTCCTGCACACCGGCGACTTCAAGATGGACCAGTTCCCGCTCGACGGCCGGATCACCGACCTGCGCGGCTTCGCGCGGCTGGGCGAGGAGGGGGTCGACCTGTTCATGACCGACTCCACCAACGCCGAGGTGCCCGGCTTCACGACCTCCGAGCGCGACCTGACCCCGGCCATCGAGCACGTCTTCCGCACCGCGCCGCGTCGCGTCATCGTCTCCAGCTTCGCCAGCCACGTGCACCGCATCCAGCAGGTCCTCGACACCGCGCACGCCCACGGCCGCAAGGTCGCGTTCGTGGGCCGCTCGATGGTCCGCAACATGGGCGTGGCCGGCGACCTGGGCTACCTCAAGGTGCCCGAGGGGCTGATCGTGCCGCTCGACCAGCTCGAGCGGCTGCCGGCCAACAAGGCCACCCTGATCTGCACCGGCTCGCAGGGCGAGCCGCTGGCCGCGCTCTCGCGGATGGCCTCGCGCGACCACAAGATCCGGGTCGGCAAGGGCGACACCATCCTGATGGCCAGCTCGGTGATCCCCGGCAACGAGAACGCGATCTCCAACGTGATCAACGGCCTGACCCGCTGGGGCGCCAACGTGGTGCACAAGGGCAACGCCAAGGTGCACGTCTCGGGCCACGCCAGCGCCGGCGAGCTCGTCTACTGCTACAACATCGTCAAGCCGCGCAACGTGATGCCCGTGCACGGCGAGTACCGCCACCTGCGGGCCAACGCCGACCTGGCGATCGCCACCGGCATGAACCCCGACAACGTCGTGCTGGCTGAGGACGGCGTGGTGGTCGACCTGGTCAAGGGTCGCGCCAAGGTGAGCGGCAAGGTCCCCGCAGGGCTCGTCTTCGTCGACGCCCAGCAGGTCGGCGGCGTCACCGAGGCCACGCTGAAGGACCGGCGCACGCTGGCCGAGGAGGGCGTGGTGACGGTGCTGGCCATCGTCGACGCCGACACCGGCAAGCTCGCCGACCGGCCCGACTTCCTGGTGCGCGGCTTCGTGCACGAGCCGAAGGCCTTCGACCCGGCCGTCCAGGTCATCGAGAAGACCCTGGCCCGCGCCGCCGGCGAGGGCATCGGCGATGCCCACCAGCTCGAGCAGATGATCAGCCGCGACGTCAGCCGGTGGGCGCACAAGACCTTCCGCCGCAGCCCGCTGATCATCCCGGTGGTCGTCGACGCCTGAGCCGACGGCCGGCGAGCGAGCGGGGCCCCTGCCGGAGCCCCGCTCGCCGTCGGCTCCCGCTCACTCCCAGGGGTGGAGCAGGACCTTGGAGTAGCCCTCCTCGCGCTTGTCGAAGCGCTCGTAGGCCTCGGGCGCGCCCTCGAGCGGCAGCTCCTTGGAGACCACGAACCCGGGCTCGGCCCGCCCGGCGACGATCAGGTCGCGCAGCTGGCGGTTGTAGGCCTTCACGTCGGCCTGGCCGGTGCCGATCGACTGGCCCTTCTCGAAGAGCTTGCCGACCTCGAAGAGCAGCTTGCCCTCGGCTGCGTTCTCGTCGGGTGCGCCCGGGTCGCTGGGGACGTAGAGGCCGACCACGCCGAGCCTGCCCGTGGGCCGCACGGTGTGCACCAGCTGGTTGAGCACGACGGCGGGCTGCTCCTCGCCGTCCGAGACCGTGGCCTGGTAGCCGACCGCGTCGATCCCCTTGTCGGTGCCCTCACCACCGGTCTGGTCGGTGATCACCTCCACCGGGTCGACCTCGCCGAAGTTCACCGGGATGGCACCGATCTTCTCGGCCAGGTCGAGCCTCGAGGGGACCCGGTCGACGAGGAAGACCCTCGACGCGCCCTTGATGAGGCTGGAGTAGGCGGCCATCAGCCCGACCGGGCCGCCGCCGTACACCGCGACGGTCTCGCCCGGGCTGACCTGCGCCATCGTGGCGGCGTGGTAGCCGGTGGGGAAGATGTCGCTCAGCATCGCGAAGTCGCGCTCGTGCTGGTCGCCCTCGGGCAGCGGGAGGCAGTTGAAGTCGGCGAAGGGGACCCGCAGGTACTCGGCCTGGCCGCCGCGGTACGGGCCCATGCTCACGTAGCCGTAGGCACCGCCGGCGAAGCCGGCGTTGACCGTCAGGCAGAACCCCGTCTTGCCCGCCAGGCAGTTCTTGCAGAAGCCGCAGGCGACGTTGAACGGGATCGAGACCCGGTCGCCCTTCTTCAGCGACGCGACGCCGCTGCCGACCTCCTCGACGACGCCCATGTTCTCGTGGCCGAAGACGATGCCGGCCTCGGCGCCGGTGCGCCCCTCGTACATGTGCAGGTCTGAACCGCAGATGGCGGCGGTGGTCACCTTGATCACGACGTCGGTGGGGTCCTCGATCCTGGCGTCGTCGACCTCCTCGACCTCCACCTGGTGCGGCTCCTTGTAGACGACGGCTCGCATACGCTCCTCCTGTGACTCGGGACGCGTCGTGCGGTCGCACGACGTCGCCCCGGTAACCACCCGGAGGCCACCGCAAACCTCGCGCGCGGCTCAGCCGCCCGCGGCCGCGCGCTCGAGCTCGGCGACGTCGAGCCTGCCCATCGTGAGCATCGCCTCCATGGCGCGGCGGGCCCGGTCGGGGTCGGGGTCGTCCAGCAGCTCGTTGAGCCGCCGCGGGACCACCTGCCACGACAGGCCGAAGCGGTCCTTGATCCAGCCGCACGGGCCGGGCTCCCCGCCGTCGGCGCCCAGGGCGTCCCACAGCCGGTCGACCTCGGCCTGGTCGTCGCACTCGAAGACCAGCGACACGGCCTCGCTGAACCGGAACTCCGGCCCGCCGTTGAGGGCCTGGAGGCGCTGGCCGGCCAGCGTGAGGTCGACGACCAGCACCTGCCCGGCCGGGCCCGCGGGGGTGTCGGCGGGCGAGCGCCAGACCTTGTCGACGTGGCTGTCGGGGAAGATCCCCACGTAGTGCTCGGCCGCCTGCTCGGCCACCCCGTCGAACCACAGGCAGGGGTACATCCGTGCGTCCATCTCGATCCTCCTCGGGACTCGTCCGGGCGACCGGGGCGGTCGCCGTCGTCCAGAGGTGGACCGACGCAGCGCGGGAGACTCATCGCCCGCGCCGCGCACGGCTCAGAGCTGCGACTGCACCCCGGCGAGGAGCTGGCGGGCCATCACGATCCGCTGGACCTGGTTGGTGCCCTCGTAGATCTGGGTGATCTTGGCGTCGCGCATCATCCGCTCGACCGGGTAGTCGCGGGTGAAGCCGTAGCCGCCGAGCACCTGCACGGCGTTGACGGTGACCTCCATGGCCACGTCGGAGGCGAAGCACTTGGCCGCGGCGCCGAAGAAGGTCAGGTCGGAGTCGCCGCGCTCGGAGCGGCCGGCGGCGGCGTACGTCATCTGACGGGCGGCCTCCACCTTCATGCCCATGTCGGCGAGCATGAACTGCAGGCCCTGGAAGTCGGCGATGCTCTTGCCGAACTGCTCGCGCTCCTTGGCGTACTCCAGCGCGTAGTCGAGCGCGCCCTGCGCGACGCCGACGGCCTGTGCGGCGATGGTGACCCGGGTGTGGTCGAGGGTCTTCATGGCCGTCTCGAACCCGGTGCCCTCGGCGCCGATCATCCGGTCGGCGGGGATGCGCACGTTGTCGAGGTAGACCTCGCGGGTCGGCGAGCCCTTGATGCCGAGCTTCTTCTCCGGGGCGCCGAAGGAGACGCCCTCGTCGGACTTCTCGACGACGAACGCCGAGATGCCCTTCGAGCGCTTCTCGGGGTCGGTGACGGCGATGACGGTGTAGAACTCCGACTCGCCGGCGTTGGTGATCCACCGCTTGGTGCCGTTGAGCACCCAGTGGTCGCCGTCGCGCACCGCGCGGGTCTTCATCGACAGCGCGTCCGAGCCGGCCTCGGGCTCGGAGAGGCAGTAGGAGAAGCCGCCCTCGCCGCGCGCCAGCGCACCCAGGTACTTCGCCTTCAGCTCCTGCGAGCCGGCGATCTGCACCGGCAGCGAGCCGAGCTTGTTGACCGCGGGGATCAGCGACGACGACACGCAGGCGCGGGCCACCTCCTCGATCACCAGCACGGTCGCCAGCGCGTCGGCGCCGGCGCCGCCGAACTCCTCCGGCACGTGCGGGGCGTGGAAGTCGGCGGCCTGCAGCGCGGCCGAGGCCTCGTGCGGGAAGCGCGCCTCCTCGTCGACGGCGGCGGCGTACGGCGCCACCTTGGCCTCGACGAGGTCGCGCACGGCGCCGCGGATCGCGCGGTGCTCCTCGGAGAGGGCGTACAGGTCGGTCGTCTCGCTCACGGGTGCACTCACTTCTTGTCGTAGGTGTAGAAGCCACGGCCCGACTTGCGGCCCAGCAGGCCGGCGTCGACCATCCGGGCCAGCAGCGGCGGCGGCGCGTAGAGGGGCTCCTTGAACTCCTCGTACAACGACTCGGCCACGGCCTTGGTCGTGTCGAGGCCGATCAGGTCGGCCAGGGCCAGGGGGCCCTGCGGGTGGGCGGCGCCGAGCACCAGGCCCTGGTCGATGTCCTCGGCCGAGGCGAAGCCCGACTCCATCATCCGGATGCCGGAGAGGATGAAGGGCACCAGCAGCGCGTTGACGACGAAGCCGGCGCGGTCCTGGCAGAGGATCGAGCGCTTGCCGAGCAGGTCCTCGACGAAGGACCGCGCGGTCGCCGTGGTCTCCTCCGAGGTCAGCAGGCTCGGCACCAGCTCGACGAGCTTGAGCACCGGCACCGGGTTGAAGAAGTGGATGCCCAGCACCTGCTGGGGCCGCGAGGTCACGACGCCGAGCTTCATGATCGGGATCGACGAGGTGTTGCTGGCCAGGATCGCGTCGGGCGCGGTGACGATCTCGTCGAGGCGCTTGAAGAGGTCGACCTTGACGGCCTCGTCCTCCACGATCGCCTCGACGACCAGGCCGCGGTCGGTCAGCGCGTCGAGCTCGGTCTCGACCCGGATGCGCTGCAGGACCTCGTCGGCGGAGTCGAGCTTGCCGCGCGACTCGGCACGCTGCAGCGACGCCTCGAGCCGTGCCCGTCCGGCCTCGGCCGCAGCCTGGCTCGACTCGACCACCACCACGTCGAGGCCCGCCCTCGCGGAGACCTCCGCGATGCCGGCCCCCATCAGGCCGCAGCCCACCACTCCGACGTTCTCGACACTCGTCATGCGCGCTCCACCTCTCGATTCGGTACTCGGTACCGTACTCTCGGCATCGAGTCTCACCAATCCTGGGAGGTCCGGTGCCGGCTTCGAACAGGCCCACCAGCAGGCCCACGAACAGGCCCACGAACAGGCCCGGCGCGAGCGAGGTCCGCGACCGGCTGCGCGCCGCCGCCTTCGCCCTCTTCGAGGAGCGCGGGTACGACGCCACGACGGTCGGCGACATCGCCGAGGCCGCGGGCGTCGGGCGCACCACCTTCTTCCGCGCCTTCGGCTCGAAGGAGGACGTGATCTTCCCCGAGCACGACGCGCTCCTCGAGCGGGTCCGCAGCCGGCTGGAGACGGCGACCGCACCGGGCGCGGCCACCCGGATCGGGATCGCCGAGGCGACGCGGCTGGTCCTCGAGCACTACCTGCACGAGGGCGACCTGGCGCGGGCCCGCTACCGGCTGACCCGCAGCGTGACCACGCTGCGCGACCGCGAGCTGGCGAGCACCCTGCGCTACCACCGCGTCTACCGCGACGCGCTGCGCGCCTGGACCGGCGAGGACGCCGGAGGCGACCTGCGGGCCGAGCTCGTGGCCGCCGCCGTCGTCACCGCCCACAACCACGTGCTGCGCCGCTGGCTGCGCGGCGTCGTCGACGACGCGACCGCCGTCGAGGAGCTGGGCCTGGCGCTCGACCGGGCGCTGGGGGGCGCGCCGAGCGGGGGGTCGCCGCAGCCGGCCGAGGCCGGCACCTCGATCGTGGTGCTGCGCACGCCGTACGACGTCGACGCGGTGCTGCCCGCCCTGCGCCGCGCCCTGGCCGACGACCCGCCACGCTGACGGCGGGGCGATTCCCGCCCGGCGCGCCGCCCGCGGTGGGACCATCGGTGCACCATGAGCACCGACGACCAGCAGCCGGGCGACGACCTCGTCGACCGGTGGCTCGCGCACCGCGCGCGCACCGCCGAGGACCCCGCGTCCCGGCCGCGCACCTACGGCATCGCGCGCACCCAGCCGGCCGGGCGTCCGAAGGCCGAGGAGGGCGAGGCGGTCGAGGTTGTCGAGGTGGTCGAGGTGGCCGAGGTGGTCGAGACACCGGCGGCGGCCGCAGCGCCCGAGTCGACCCCGGTGGCCGCTGCTGCCGCCTCCGAGGTCGGCATCGACCTCGAGGGCTTCGAACCGGTGCTGACCGCGTCGGCACGGCGTGCCCTCGAGCAGCCGGAGCAGGGACGCGGGCGGGCGCGGCGCGGACGGCGCCGTGACACCGAGCCGGCCGCTGACCCGGTCGCCGATCCGGAAGTCGAGCCGATCGCCGAGCCGGAAGTCGCCGACACGGACCCGGAGGCGGTCGAGGAGGCGGAAGCCCCGGCGCCGCCCGACCACGTGGGCGTCGGTCGCGACGTGCTCGCGCTCCTCGGCGACGCCACGCCGCCGCCGGCACCGGTGCCGGCCGCCGAACCGGCACCGGCGCCCGAGCCGGAGCCCGACCCGGAGCCGGAGCCGGAGCCCGTGCCGATGCCCGAGCCAGGCGCCGATCCCCCGGGACCGGCCCGCACGCCGCGCCTGGGCGCCATGGCCTCGTCGCTGCGCGCGGGCGTGCAGCGTGCCGTGTCCGGCGACCCCGAGCAGCAGGCGGCGCGACCCGCCACCCGGCCCTCCGCCAGCCCTGCACTCCCGCCCGCGCCCGCTGCGCACCCCGCACAGCCGGCCGTCCTGCCGACCGAGCTGCACTCGCCCGGCGGCGTACGGGCCGTCACCGGCGTGCTGCTCCTGCTCGCGCTGGCCGCGACCAGCATCGCCGGCTACGTGGCCTACCAGGACCCGACCGAGACCGCCCTGGGCGTGGCCGGGGTGCTGGCGCTGCTCAGCGCCGTCATCTGGGCGGTGCGCGCCGGCTCGAGCCCGACCCGGATGTCGTTGCAGCAGGGACGGCTCGAGATCCACAGTGCCGCGGGCCGGCACGTCTTCGACCTGGCCAACCCGCACACCTCGATCGAGGTCCGCGGCCGGCCAGGCTCGCGCGGCTGGAAGGTGCTCTTCCACCGCCGGGCCATGGCGCCCTTCGTCGTCGACTCCTCCATGGTCGACCCGGGTGCCTTCACCGAGGTCCTGCTGCGCCACCGCCCCGACCTGGGCGCCACCGGCGAGGCGGCCGCGCAGCGTCGCTGACCGGGCCTCACCGGACGCGACGCCGACATAGTGGAACCTGTTCTAGTGTGACCCCGTGGCCGGATACGTGCAGGACGACATCCCAGCCGACGAGCTGGACCGCCAGCGGGCGCTCTACGGGCCCTTCACCGACGCGCTGCGGGCCCTGGTCGACGCGGGCATCCGCACCGAGGTCGACGACGACGAGGTCCGCGCCGTGCAGGCCGAGGTCGAGGCGCTCACCGAGCGGCTGCGCCGACGCCAGCTCGAGGGGGCGTACGGCGTCCGGTTCAGCGAGGACGGGCAGGGCCGGGCCTGGGGCAACGCGGTCGTGGGGCTGCGCAACGCCGTCGCGCCGCCGCTGGTGGTCGAGCAGGAGGACGACAGCGGGCGCGTGTGGGCCGACTTCCACCTCGGGGCGGCCTACGAGGGCCCGCCGACCCTCGTGCACGGCGGCGTCTCCGCGCTCATCCTCGACCAGGTGCTCGGCCAGGCCGCCGGCGCCGGCAAGCGGCCCGGGATGACCGGGACGCTGACGCTGGTCTACCGGCAGGGCACCCCGCTCGGCCCGCTGCGCGCCGAAGCCTGGATCGAGCGCACCGAGGGCATCAAGACCTGGGCACGCGGCCACATCCTGGGCCCCGACGGAGTCACCGTCGAGGCCGAGGGCGTCTTCATCCTCCCCCGCTGGGCCCGCAAGGCGCTGGCGGAGCGGGACTCCGCCGACCGGGCCCCGCGCTTCTTCGAGTGATTGCCGGGTGCCTCACCGATGGTCGGGCAGCAAGGCGCCTTCGTTGGTCGAGCAGCGAGGCGCCTTCGTTGGTCGAGCAGCGAGGGCCGAAGGCTCGAGCGACGCCGAGACCCAGCAAGCACACGGCGTACGGCGCGTGGGCACCTCACCGGGTCTCGGCGACGCTCCTCGCTGGCGCTCGTCACTGCTCGACCAACGAGGGTCGCCGGGTCGCGGCGACCTCTCCCCCGACGAGGGGTCAGACCCGGTCGCCGACCTTCGTGCCGCGCTCGCCGGCGTCGGTCAGGCGGGACTCCTCGGCGGCCTGGGCCTCGAGCTCCTCGCGGCGCTCGGAGTCGGCGCGACGGCGCAGGTCGTCGTACTCCCCCGGCTCGGAGACCAGGTCGGTGGCGCCGCGTTGGAGCCGTCCCAGGGCGTTGCGCCCGAAGATCTGCTGCTCGGTGGCGGTGCGCTCGGAGCGTCCGCGGCCCAGGAAGGAGACGAACCAGTGCAGCACCGCGGTGACCCGGTTCTTGAAGCCAGTGATGTAGAAGAGGTGCACCGCCAGCCACATCAGCCAGGCGATGAAGCCGGTCAGGCGCAGCTTGCCCACCATCGCCACCGCGCGGAAGCGGCTGATGGTGGCCATCGAGCCCTTGTCGAAGTACTTGAACGGCGCCTGGGCGGGCTTGTCCTTGAGCCGCCCGTCGATCTCCTTGGCGGCGTACTTGGCGCCCTGGATGGCGACCTGGGCCACGCCCGGGAGGTTGTCGAGGGAGATCATGTCGCCGACGACGAAGACCTCCGGGTGGCCCGGCAGGGTCAGGTCGGGGTTGACGCTGATGCGGCCGGCCCGGTCGAGCGGGGCCCCGGTCTGCTCGGAGAGGGTGCGCCCCAGCGGGCTGCCCTGCACGCCCGCGGCCCAGATCTTGGTGATGGCCTCGACGCGCTCGGTGCGGCCGTCCTTGTAGGACATCTCGAGGCCGCGCTCGTCGACGTCGGTCACCATCGCCCCGAGCATCACCTCCACCCCGAGGTTCTCGAGCTCCTTCTTGGTCTTCTCGCCGAGCTTGGCGCCGAAGGGCGGCAGCACCTGCGGGGCGGCGTCGACGAGCAGCACCCGCGCACTGCGGGTGTTGATGTAGCGGAAGTCGCGCTTGAGGGTGCGGTGCGCGAGCTCGGCGATCTGGCCGGCCATCTCGACGCCCGTGGGCCCGGCGCCGACGACCACGAACGTCAGCAGGTGGTCGACGTCCTCGCCGCGACGCGCGGCGAGCTCGGCCATCTCGAAGGCGCCGAAGATGCGCCCGCGCAGCTCGAGGGCATCGTCGATGCTCTTCATGCCGGGCGCGAACTCGGCGAAGTGGTCGTTGCCGAAGTAGGACTGCCCGGCACCGGCGGCCACGATCAGCGAGTCGTACTCCGAGACGGTCTCGCGACCCAGCACGTGGGAGGTGACGCGGCGCTGCTCCAGGTCGATGTCGGTGACCTCGCCGAGCAGCACGGTCGCGTTGTCCTGCCCGCTGAGCACCTCACGGGTCGGCGGGGCGATCTCGCCCTCGGAGAGGATGCCGGTGGCCACCTGGTAGAGCAGCGGCTGGAAGAGGTGGTGGGTCGTCTTGGCGACCATGGTCACCTCGACGTCGGAGCGACGCAGGTGCTTGGCGCCGAAGAGACCGCCGAAGCCGGAGCCGATCACCACCACCCGGTGGCGTCGAGCCGCCTCGGGCGATGCGTCCTGGGTCGCGGTCATGGGTGCTCACCTCTCGTGTCCGGGGGCGCTGCCCCGGGTCGTCGTCGTACGTCGTGGGTCCTCGTGCGGCGCCGGGTCGTGCGGACGTCGGCCCCATCATCCCTGATGCCCGAGGCACCATCGTCTCAACCAGCGACGCCCCCTCCACCATCCGTATGGTCGGTCACATCCCCGCCCGCGTCGTGGGAAATCACCGGGCCCCCCGTTTGTGCCGGAGCCGGGGTGGGTAAGCAGCCAGCAGAGCGGTCGCGACCGCCCGTCCTGATGTCCACCGTGGGAGTCCGCCCGTGCCGCTGAACCGGCCCGCCCTCTTGCTGGGCGCTGGACCCCGCAGCGTCCAGGACG
The DNA here is from genome assembly GCF_040012395.1 of Nocardioides sp. 31GB23. NCBI lineage: Bacteria > Bacillati > Actinomycetota > Actinomycetes > Propionibacteriales > Nocardioidaceae > Nocardioides > Nocardioides sp. 31GB23. The sequence continues at coordinate 32,842 of NZ_JBDYKJ010000049.1, forward strand.
CGAGGCGCTGGGTCGTCGACACCTGTCACGACATCGAGCGCCCCGAGCTGGCCGAGTGCGCCGAGCTGGGGGTCTCCGAGCTGGTCACCAACGCGCTGCTGCACGGCGAGGCGCCGATCCGGGTGCGGGTGCGCGGCACCCGCCAGCACCCGCGCGTGGAGGTCCGCGACGCCTCCCGGGAGCGCCCCGTGCTGCCCACGCCGCCCGAGCCGGGCGACGAGGAGGACCTCCTGCTGACCTTCGGGCGCGGGCTGAGCATCGTGGCCCGCTCCTCCGACGCCTGGGGCGCCGAGATCGAGGCCGACGGCAAGGTCGTGTGGTTCGCCCCCGCGGCCAGCTTCGCCGGCGAGGACGGCGTGCAGGGCGTCATCACCGGCCTCGACGAGGTGCCGACCGCCCCGCCGGCCGATCCGGTCACGGTGCGCGTCGACGGGGTGCCGGTCGAGCTGCACCAGGCCTTCCAGCGCCACTTCAGCGAGCTGCGCCGCGAGGTGCGGCTGCTGGCGCTGGCCCACGAGTCCGACTACCCCATCGCCAAGGACCTCTCCGACCTCTTCGCCGAGATCGACCGCGAGCTGCGGCACGGCCTGGGCGCCGACGCGGTCGCCCGCGCCGAGCACGACGGCGCCGGGACGGCCGACATCGAGGTGGTGGTCTCGCGCTCGAGCGCCGACACCACCGAGCGCTTCATCGAGCTGCTCGACATGGCCGACGCCTTCTGCCGCCAGCAGCGGCTGCTCTCGCTGGCCCGCTCCGACGAGGAGCGCCGCTTCCAGCAGTGGTACCTCGGTGAGTTCATGCGCCAGGCCCGCGGCGAGGACCCGCTCGCCTGGGCCCAGGAGGACCGGCACTCGGGCGTCTGCTGAGGCGTCACCGCACTGGCCGCGGGGGTGCTGCGTCGGACTAGGGTCGGCGCGTGAGCCCGCACCCCCCGACCGGAGCCGGACCCGCCGCGCTCGCCGCGGTCGCCGCCGGCGGCGCGCTGGGCGCCCTGCTGCGCTGGTCGGTCGGGGAGGTCGTCGCGAGCGGCGACGCGCTCGTCGTGGCGACGGCCGTCGTCAACGTCGCGGGCGCCTTCGCGCTGGCCGCCCTCCCGGCCCTGGCCGTCGTACGCCGCACCCCGCTGCTCCAGCTGGGCCTGGGGCCCGGCCTCCTGGGTGGCTTCACGACGCTGTCGGCGGCCTCGGAGCAGACCCGCTCGCTCCTCGACGCGGGCCGGGTGCCGGCCGCCGCCGCCCTGCTGGTGCTGACGCTGGGCGCGTCGCTCGCGGCGGTCGCGCTGGCGCGGCGCCGGTGGCCCCAGGAGGGCCGGTGACGCCGCTGCTGGTGGCCCTCGGCGGCGCCGGTGGCGCGGCGCTGCGCTGGCGGCTGGGCGCCCGGCTCGACTCCGCCGCGTTCCCCCGGGGCACCCTGCTGGCCAACCTGGCCGGCTCGCTGCTGCTGGGCCTGCTGGTCGGGCTGGCGCTGCGCGGGCACGCGCTGGCGCTGCTGGGCACCGGATTCTGCGGCGCGCTGACCACCTACTCGTCGTTCGCGGTGCAGGCCCACGACCTGGGCCGGCGGGCGGCGGCGTACGCGCTGGTGACGCTGGTGGGCTCGCTGCTGCTCTGCGCCCTGGGGTTCGTGGTCGGCTCGCGCCTCTGACCGCGCGCCGCCGGTGGTTCAGGCGTAGCCGAGATCGTGCAGCCGGGCGTCGTCGATGCCGAAGTGGTGGGCCACCTCGTGCACGACGGTGACCCGCACCTCGTGGGCCAGCTGCTCGGGGGTGTCGCAGAAGTCGAGCAGGGGTGCCCGGAAGAGGAAGATGCGGTCGGGCAGGGCGACCGGCGACCACGAGTCGCGCTGCGTCATCGCGACCCCGTCGTAGAGGCCGAGCAGGTCGTCGGGCTCCTCGGGCGGCGGCACCTCCTCGACGAGCACCACGACGTTGCGCACCAGCGCGGCCAGCTCCTCGGGGATCTCGTCGAGCGCGGCCTCGACCAGCGCGTCGAAGCGCGCCGGGTCGGTGACCAGGGGGTCGAGCGGGTCGAGGGGCACCGCTCCATCGTGCCTGAGAAGCACGAGAGCTCCGAACCGTGACGGTCCGGAGCTCTCGTGCTTCGTGCTGGCGACCCCGACGGGACTCGAACCCGCGGCCTCCGCCGTGACAGGGCGGCGCGCTAACCAACTGCGCTACGGGGCCATCGCTCGTGCCGGTCAACCTCACCGGCGAAGCGTCGAAACCCTAACCCACGACCGCGACCACACCCAATTCGAGGGTGGTGGAGCGTCGTGGCGGGCTTCGAGCAGCACCCCCAACGGGATTCGAACCCGTGCTACCGCCGTGAAAGGGCGGGGTCCTGGGCCGCTAGACGATGGGGGCCGGACGCGCCAGAGCATAACGCGAGCACCGCCCGCCCGCGTGCGTCGGCTCGCGGCGGGCGGAGCCGACTGGCAGGCTGGGCCGGACCCGCACGGCGGGCGCAGACCGAGCAGAGAGGGGGAGGCTCCGCGATGGCCAAGCCGACCCTCCAGTCGATCGCCGACGAGGTCGGGGTCAGCCGGATGACGGTCTCCAACGCCTTCTCCCGTCCCGAGAAGCTCAGCGCCGACCTGCGCACCCGCATCCTGGCGACCGCCGAGAGGCAGGGGTACGCCGGCCCGGACCCGGCCGCGCGTGCCCTCGCCCGGGGCCGCACCGGCACGGTGGGCCTCCTGGTGACCGGACGACTGGGCGACAACGTGCGCGACGCGGTCGGCACCGAGTTCCTCGTCGCGGTCGCCGACGCCCTCTCCGACCACGGGCTCGCGCTGACCCTGATCGTCGCCGGGGTGGGCAGCGACGTGGTGCCGGCGCGCGACGTGCCGATGGACGGAGCCCTCGTGCACGTCAGCGAGCCGGGCTCGCCCGAGGTGGAGTGGCTGCGCCGGCGCGAGCTTCCGCTGCTCACCGTCGACCAGGACCCGCTGCCGGGGGTGCCCAGCATCAACGTCGACGACCTGGCCGGGGCCCGGGCCGCCGCGCAGCACCTGCTCGCGCTGGGGCACCGGCGCATCGCCACCCTCAACCTCGACCCGCCGAGCCCGCCCTCGCTCGAGCGGGCCTGCGGCTGGGCGGAGGTGCTGGACCCGGCCGGCGCCGTGGCGGCGTTCCGACCGCCCGAGGCGGCGTACGACGCTGCCACGCGGCTGCTGCGACGCCCCGACCGGCCGACCGCGCTGCTGTGCTTCTCCGACGCCTTCGCCGCCCAGGCCCTGCGCGCCGCGGAGGCCCTGGGCCTCCGGGTGCCCGAGGACCTGTCGGTCGTCGGCTTCGACGACGGGCCGCTGGCGACCTCGCTGGCCCCTGCTCTGACCACCGTGGCCCAGGACGTGACCGAGAAGGGCCGGCTCGCCGTGGCCGGTCTCCTGGAGGTGATGGCGGCCGCCCGCGCAGCCGACCAGGGTCCCGACGGTGCCCCAGACGGGCCGACCGCGGCCCGCACCGTGATGGCGACCTCGCTCGTCGTGCGCGACAGCACCACCCACCCCCCGGCCGATTCGTGACGCCCCACGACGCTGCGGTAAGGTGACCGCGCTCGGGCAGGTAGCTCAGTTGGTACGAGCGTCCGCCTGAAAAGTGGAAGGTCGGCGGTTCGACCCCGCCCCTGCCCACGAGCACCGCAGGGCTCTGACCTGCAGGGACAGTCCCCATCGGTTTCGATGGGGACTGTTCCGATTTCGGGCCAGTTGCAGTTCCAGTTGCAGTTGGCCATCCGGAGCGTGCTGCCAACTCGCCCGAGACGCGCCCGTCCTTCTCGTCGAGCGCTCTGCATGCCACAACCGGGGGCACTGCGAGCAGGTGCGGCGGACCCCGCACACCAAACTCGCATGACCGTCATCCCTTTGGCAGTAACCCGGTCCTGCTGCTGCGTCGACGCAGCCCACGCCCAGCCCGGCTCCCCCACGACCAGTGGCTCTGACCTGCTGTTCTCCCTCGACCAGGCCGCCGAGGTCCTGCACATCGGCCGCACCAAGCTGTTCGAGATCCTGGCCTCCGGGGAACTGCCCACCCGCTACCTGGGCCGCCGACGCGTGGTCCTGCGCGCCGACCTCGAGACGTACGTCGCCGCGCTCCCGACATCACCGCCCACCACCCGCTGAGGTCCGTTTCGCGGTGACGCTGACCCCGTCAGCGCGACGGCGGCACAGCAACAACCATGACGACCGCGCCCGCTCGACGCACACGCAAAGCCAACGGCGAGAACAGCATCTACAAGGGTGCCGACGGCAAGTGGCACGCCTGGGTGACCATCGGCACCAGGCCCGACGGCCGCCCCGACCGACGGCACCGCATGGCCGGCAGCCGCAAAGAGGTGATGGCCAAGGTCAAGGACCTCGAGCGCCTGCGCGACAACGACGGTCTGGTCCCCTTCATCAGCAGCATGTCCGTCGCGGCGTACCTCAACCAGTGGCTCGCCACCACCGCGGCCGCACGGCTGCGGCCACGATCACTGCAGGGCTACGGCGTCGACATTCGCAAGCACATCATCCCCGCCATCGGCGGCACCCGGCTCGAGCGCCTCACCACCCGCCAGATCGAAGCGTTCTACGCCGAGATGGCCTCCCGCACCAAGACCGACCAGCACGGGCACACCAGGCCGGCGTTCCGGCCCGAGACCATCAACCACGTCCACCGGACGCTGCGCAGCGCGCTGCAGGACGCCCTGCGAGACGAACTGATCCCCCGCAACCCCGCCGGCACCGCACGCCGACCCCGCGCATCGGGGATCGACGGCATGGACTACGAGGCCAACACCCTCACCGCCGACGAGGCACGCCGCCTCATCGACGTCGCACGCGGACAGGAAAACGGGCTCCGTTTCATCCTCGCCCTCAGCCACGGACTGCGCCAAGGCGAAGCCCTCGGACTCACCTGGCGCGACCTCGACCTCGAGAGCGCCCAGCCCCAGATGCGCATCAGGCTCCAGCTCCAGCGACACCCCTGGAACCACGGCTGCACCCGACCCGACACCCACGGGGAGCCCACGCCGACCTGCGGCCGGAAACGTGCCTGCGACTGCCCCACCAGACACGGCGGCGGACTGGTCCTCAGCCCCACCAAAACCCGCCGCGGACAGCGACCACTCGCGCTCGACCCCATCACCGCCGACCTGATTCGTCGACACCGCGAAGCCCAGCGACACGCACCCATCACCAACGATCCGTACTGGGCCGACCAGGACCTCGTCTTCCGGCGACCCGACGGTATGCCGATTGACCCCAAGGCCGACCACAAGACCTGGAAGCGGCTGCTGTCAGCGGCCGATGTCGGCGACCACCGCCTCCACGATGCCCGGCACACCGCTGGCCTGCCACGGTGATCTCGGACGGTGGGCCCTCCTAAGGTGAGGGTTCTACTGGAATCGAGATCTGCAGTGACTG
>NZ_JBDYKJ010000050.1:0-37674 GCF_040012395.1 Nocardioides sp. 31GB23
CCCCCCCCCCCCCCCCCCCCCCCCCCCCCCCCCCCCCCCCCCCCCCCCCCCCCCCCCCCGGGCCGCTGCCCCGCGACGAGGTGCGTCGGTTCTCGGGCATGTGTCCCAGGGTCGCTCAGGAGGTGTAGCGCGGGAACGCCGACACACCGGCGTAGCGCGCGGCATCTGCCAGCTCGTCCTCGATGCGCAGCAGCTGGTTGTACTTGGCCACCCGCTCCGAGCGGGCCGGGGCACCGGTCTTGATCTGGCCGCAGCCGGTGGCCACGGCCAGGTCGGCGATGGTGACGTCCTCGGTCTCGCCGGAGCGGTGGCTCATCATGCAGCGGTAGCCGCTGCGGTGGGCCAGGTCGACGGAGTCGAGGGTCTCGGTCAGCGAGCCGATCTGGTTGACCTTCACCAGCAGCGCGTTGGCCTGGCCGCCGCTGATGCCGCGCTGCAGGCGCTCGACGTTGGTGACGAAGAGGTCGTCGCCGACGATCTGGACCTTGTCGCCGAGCTGGTCGGTCAGGGTCTTCCAGCCCTCCCAGTCGTCCTCGTCGAGCGGGTCCTCGATGGAGACGATCGGGTAGGCCTCGCACAGCTCGGCGTAGTAGGCGGTCATCTCGGCGGCGCTCTTCGACCGGCCCTCGAAGGAGTAGACACCGTCGGTGCAGAACTCGGTGGCGGCCACGTCGAGGGCCAGCACGATGTCGGTGCTCAGGCGCTGGCCCGAGCGCTCGACGGCCTCGGCGATCAGGTCGAGGGCGGCGCGGTTGGAGTCGAGGTCGGGCGCGAAGCCGCCCTCGTCGCCCAGGCCGGTGGCCAGGCCGCGCTCCTTCAGCACCGCCTTGAGCGCGTGGTAGACCTCCGCGCCCGAGCGCAGCGCCTCGCGGAACGAGGGCGCGCCCACCGGCGCGATCATGAACTCCTGGATGTCGACGTTGGAGTCGGCGTGCGAGCCGCCGTTGAGGATGTTCATCATCGGCACCGGCAGCACGTGGGCGTTGGGACCGCCCACGTAGCGGTAGAGCGGCAGGCCGGCCGAGTCGGCGGCCGCGCGGGCCACGGCCAGCGAGACGCCCAGGATGGCGTTGGCTCCCACCTCGGCCTTGTTGGGGGTGCCGTCGGCGGCCAGCATCGCCTGGTCGACCAGGCGCTGGTCGTCGGCGTCGAGGCCCTCGACGGCCGGTCCGAGCACGCGGATCACGTTGTCGACGGCCTGCTGGACACCCTTGCCGGCGTACCGGTCGCCGCCGTCGCGCAGCTCCACGGCCTCGAAGGCGCCGGTGGAGGCGCCGCTGGGCACCGCCGCGCGGGCGAAGGTGCCGTCGTCGAGGACGACCTCCACCTCGACGGTGGGGTTGCCCCGGGAGTCGAGGATCTCGCGGGCGCCGACTGCTTCGATGGATGCCACGGTGGGTGCTCCTGAGTGGTTCGGGTGGTGCTGCGTCATGAACGGGGGACGGTCTCGTCGACGTCGAGCCTAGTGCGTCGGGCCGCTCCCGACTCGCGCGGTCCGCCCACGGGCGCGGCCCCGGGTCACTACGGTGTGGCCATGCACGACTACGCCGACCACGACGCCACCGCCCTCGCCGCCCTGGTGCGCGAGGGCACCACCACCGCCGAGGAGCTGCTCGCCGCGGCCCGGGCCCGCGCCGCGGAGGTCAACCCGCGCATCAACGCCATCGTGCGCGACCTCGAGCCCCCGGCCCCCTCGGCTCCCGAGCCCGAGGGCGGGCGGGCCTTCGCCGGCGTCCCGTTCCTGCTCAAGGACCTGCACCAGCACCTGGCCGGCGTGCCGACCAGCGGCGGGAGCCGCGCGCTCGCCGACCTGCCCGCCACCGAGACGGCGACGGTGGTGCAGCGGTGGATCGACGCCGGTCTCCAGGTCTTCGGCAAGACCAACACCCCCGAGTTCGGCGCCAAGGGCGTCACCGAGCCGCACCTCTTCGGCCCGGCGCGCAACCCCTGGGACACCGACCACACCCCGGGTGGCTCCTCGGGCGGTGCCGCAGCGGCCGTCGCTGCGGGGATCGTCCCCTGCGCGGCGGCCAGCGACGGCGGCGGCTCGATCCGCATCCCGGCCTCGGCGTGCGGCCTCTTCGGGCTCAAGGCCGGGCGCGGCCTGCTGCCCTACGGCCCGGTCTACGGCGAGCCCTTCGGCGGCACCTCGACCGACGGCGTGGTCTCGCGCAGCGTGCGCGACTCGGCGGCGATGCTCGACGTGCTCGCCGGGCCGACCGACGTCTCGCCGTTCCTGCCGGCGCCCGGCCCCAGCGACGGGTACGCCGCCGAGGTCGGTCGCGACCCCGGCCGGCTGCGCGTGGTGATGAGCTGGCGCAGCTCGATCAACCCCGACCCGCACCCGGAGGCGCGCGCCGCGGTGGAGCGGGCCGCCGAGCTGCTGGCCGGCCTGGGCCACGAGGTCGTCGAGCTCGACACGCCCCCGGTCGACGACGCAGCGCTCGGCCGGAGCTTCCTGACCACCTGGTTCGCCCACGCCGCGGTCACCGTGGCCCAGGCACGCGCGGCCACCGGCTGCGGCGAGGACGTCTTCGAGCCCGACACCCAGGTGATGGCCGCCCTGGGCCGGGCCACCAGCGCGGCCCGGTTCATCGAGGCCGTCGAGGACCGCCACCGCCACGTGCGCCGCCTCGCCGAGCTGCACGCCGAGCACGACCTGCTGCTCACGCCCACGACCGCCACTCCCCCGCCCCGCGTGGGCGCCTTCGACCAGCCGGCCGTGGTGCAGGGCGTCCAGAAGGCGCTGCTGCGCGCCCGCGGCGGCGGCCTGCTGCGCTTCACCCCGCTGGTCGACCAGATGATCAACGAGAACCTCGGCTGGGTGCCCTACACCCAGCTGGCCAACCTCACCGGCCGCCCGGCGATGAGCGTGCCGCTGCACTGGACCCCCGAGGGCCTGCCGATGGGCGTGCAGCTCGTGGGTCGCCTGGGCAGCGAGGCCACCCTGCTGCGGCTGGCCGGCCAGCTCGAGGACGCCGCTCCCTGGTTCGACCGCCGCCCGCCCCTCTGACCCGGCGCGACTCCCCGCCGAGCCGGCGCCAGTTCCAGGAACTGGAGCCGGCTCGAGGTCACGTGCGGCGGCGTACGGCGTCGCGCAGGGCCTGCTCGGGGTCGAGACCGTCGGCGCGGGCCTCCTCGACGAGGGCGAGCAGCCGCTCGCCGAGGTCGGCGGAGCCGGGGTCGAGGTCGACCTCGCGGCCGGCGCGGTGCAGCCGGTCGAGCACCTTGTCGGCGTACAGCAGCGCGGGCAGGCCGGGCGGGACGCCCTCGTCGGGGGTGGTGCGGTGGGCCTTCTCGGCGGCCTTGATCTGCTGCCAGCGCTCGTTGACCGCGGCGGCGTCCTGGACCTGACCTGCCTGCCCGACCTGTCCGGCCTCGTCGCCGAAGACGTGGGGGTTGCGGCGCACCATCTTGTCGGTGATGCCGCGGGCCACGTCGTCGATGTCGAAGCCGCCGGCCTCGGCGGCGACGGCGGCGTGGAAGTAGACCTGCAGCAGCAGGTCGCCGAGCTCCTCGCGCAAGTGCTCGAGCGCGCCGGGCTCCCCGGCCGCCAGCCGGTCGACGGCCTCGATCGTCTCGTGGGCCTCCTCGAGCAGGTAGCGCACCAGCGAGCGGTGCGTCTGCTCGGCCTTCCACGGGCACTCGGTGCGCAGCCGCGCCATCACCGCGCGCAGCTCGAGCAGCGGCTCGGCCGACCCGTCGTCCGGCACGCCCACCACCTGCTCAGGTGCAGCGCTGGGAGGCGGGCAGCCGCTCCTCGAGCCGCACGGCCGCCGGGTCGAGCGTCAACAGCTCGACGGCCTCGTCGCTGACCGCGACCGAGAGCTCGTTGCGCCGCTCCTGGGGCCCGGAGAAGTCGACCTCGGTGAAGAGGGGGTTGGTGGTGACGGGGTTGGCCGCCTCCCACGCCGCGAGGTAGGTCTGGTACGCCGCCGTGGAGGTCGCCTCGCCGGCGTCGTCGGGCAGCGAGGGGTCGACGACCTCGGCGACCACCGCACGCAGGTAGCTGCTCGAGGCGAAGACCGGCAGCACCTCCTCGAGCTGCTCGGAGTCGGCCTGCCCCAGGCCCAGCCGGGCCTGCTGGGCGGCCCCGGCGTAGATCGGGGCGCCGTCGATGTCGTTCTCGGCCGCGATCGCGTCGGCGATCTCGCGCTGGGCCAGCTGGGCCAGCACGGTGTCGCGCACGGTCGAGCCGGTGTAGCCCTGGCCGAGCAGCTCGGGGTTGCTGCGCAGCACCTCGCAGGTGGTCACCGAGAGCTGGTCGACCTCCTCGACGCTGATCTGCGTCCCGTGCACCTCGGCGGCCACGCCGGGCGCCGCCTGGATGTCGGAGAGGCCGCACCCGGAGAGCGCGCCGGTGCCCAGCAGGGCCACGGCGCCGAGAGCGGCGAGGGGGCGGGACAGACGCACGGGGGCTCCTTGGCGACGGCGGGACGGGCGGTGAGTGCGGGATCACACTCCACTGGTCACATTGAACCAGCCCCTCACGCCGGGTCGATCACCTGGTCGATCACGCCGCGGGCCCACTCGAGCAGCGCGATGCCGTCGAGGGGACGCCCACCGATGACCGCGGTCTGCGGCCGCGGCACCAAGATCGTGTCGAGCTGCGGCTTGACCAGCGACTTCGGGTACATCCGCTGCAGGCGCACCACCCGCGACTCCGGCAGGCTGACCGGCGCGAACCGGACGTTCTTGCCGGCGATGGTGACCTCGCCGATGCCGGCCTGGCGGGCGCGGGCCCGGAACCGGGCGACCAGGAGCAGCGAGACCACCTCGACCGGCGGCTCGCCGTACCGGTCGAGCAGCTCCTCGTTGATGGCGTCGACGTCGTCGTCGGCGCGCACCTCGGCCAGGCGCTTGTACATCTCCAGGCGCAGGCGCTCGGTGGGGATGTAGTCGTGGGGCAGGTGCGCGTCGACGGGCAGCTCGATGCGGACCTCGTTGAGCTCGGGCTCGGAGCCGTCGCCCTTGAACTCCGCGACCGCCTCGCCGACCAGGCGCACGTAGAGGTCGAAGCCGACGTCGGCGATGTGGCCCGACTGCTCGCCGCCGAGCAGGTTGCCGGCGCCGCGGATCTCGAGGTCCTTCATCGCGATCGCCATCCCGCCGCCCAGGTCGGAGTGCTGGGCCAGGGTGGCCAGCCGCTCGTGGGCGGTCTCGGTGAGCGGCTTCTCGGCGGGGTAGAGGAAGTAGGCGTAGGCCCGCTCGCGCGAGCGGCCGACCCGCCCGCGCAGCTGGTGCAGCTGGGAGAGGCCCAGGGTGTCGGAGCGCTCGATGATCATCGTGTTGGCGTTGGAGACGTCGAGGCCGGACTCCACGATGGTGGTGCACACCAGCACGTCGAAGCGCTTCTCCCAGAAGTCGAGCATCACCTGCTCGAGCTGATGCTCGCCCATCTGGCCGTGGGCGGTCGCGACCCGCGCCTCGGGCACCAGCTCCTTGATGCGGGCGGCGGCCTTCTCGATCGACTGCACCCGGTTGTGGATGTAGAAGACCTGGCCCTCGCGCAGCAGCTCGCGGCGCACGGCGGCCACCACCTGGCGGTCCTCGTAGGCGCCGACGTAGGTCAGCACCGGGTGCCGCTCCTCGGGCGGGGTGGTGATCGTGGACATCTCGCGGATCCCGGTGATCGCCATCTCGAGCGTGCGCGGGATCGGCGTCGCGCTCATCGACAGCACGTCGACGGAGGTGCGCAGCCGCTTCATCTGCTCCTTGTGCTCGACACCGAAGCGCTGCTCCTCGTCGACGATGATCAGCCCGAGGTCCTTCATCCGGGTGTCGGGGTTGAGCAGGCGGTGGGTGCCCACCACGATGTCGACCGTGCCGTCGGCCAGCCCGGCCAGGACCTCCTTGGCCTCCTTGTCGGTCTGGAAGCGCGAGAGGCCCTTGAGCACGACCGGGAAGCCGGCCATCCGCTCGCTGAAGGTCGACAGGTGCTGAGTGACCAGCAACGTGGTCGGCACCAGCACCGCCACCTGCTTGCCGTCCTGGACGGCCTTGAACGCCGCGCGCACCGCGATCTCGGTCTTGCCGTAGCCGACGTCGCCACAGACCAGGCGGTCCATCGGGATCACCTGGCGCATGTCCTGCTTGACCTCGTCGACCGTGGTCAGCTGGTCCTGGGTCTCCTGGAACGGGAAGGCGTCCTCGAGCTCGCGCTGCCAGGGCGTGTCGGGCCCGAACGCGTGGCCCTGCGTGGCCTGCCGGGCGGCGTACAGCTTGATCAGCTCGGCGGCGATCTCGCGCACCGCCTTGCGGGCGCGGCCCTTGCGCTTGGCCCAGTCGCCGCCGCCGAGCCGGTCGAGGCTGGGCTGCTCGCCGCCGACGTAGCGGGTGACCTGGTCGAGGGCGTCGGCGGGCACGTAGAGCCGGTCGGCGGGGCCGCCGCGCTTGGAGGCGCCGTACTCGAGGACGAGGTACTCGCGGGTCGCGCCGCCCACCTGGCGCTGCTTCATCTCCACGAACCGGCCCACGCCGTGCTGCTCGTGCACCACGAAGTCGCCGGCCTTGAGCTCGAGCGGGTCGATCTGCTTCTTGCGCCGGGTCGGCATCTTGCGCATGTCGCGCGTCGAGGACTTCTGCCCCGAGAGGTCCTCGCCGGTCACCAGGACCAGGCGGTTGGTCTCGTCGACGAAGCCGTGGGCGAGCGCCCCGCAGCTCACGGTCACCACGTCGGGCACCAGTAGTGCCTGCTCGGCCGGCGCGCCGTCGCCGGCGTGCGGCTCGACCAGGCGGGCCGGCACGTCGTGCTCGGCCAGCGCCTCGACCATCCGCTGCGCGGGGCCGTGGCCCTCGTGCAGCACCAGCACCCGGTAGCCCTCGGAGCGCCAGGTCTCGAGGTCCTTGATCGCCCGCTCGACGTCACCGCGGTAGGCGTCGACCGGCTTGGCCGGCAGCGCCCGGCTGGGCACCGCGCCGACGGTCACGTCGACGTCGATGCCGGTGACCGCACCGGTCTCGTCGCGCAGCACCGGGCCGGCGGCTCCCGTCTCGGCGTCGTCGATGCCGAAGGGGCTGACGGTCCACCACGGCTTGTGCTGGGCCAGGGCGTGCTCGCGCACGTCGGACAGGGTGCGGTACGACGCCGCCCCGAGGTCGATCGGGGCGCTGCCGCCGCTGGCGGCCGCGGCCCAGCTGGCGCCGAGGAACTCCTCGCTGGTGGCGACCAGGTCGTGGGCGCGACGGCGGGCCCGCTCGGGGTCGAGCACCAGCACGTGGGTGTCGGAGGGCATCAGGTCGACGAGCAGCTCCATGTCGTCGACGAGCACCGGGGCCAGCGACTCCATGCCCTCGACGGCGATGCCCTCGCTGATCTTGTCGGTCAGCTCGAGCAGCTGGGGGTGCGCCTGGCCGAGCTCGGCGGCGCGGCGGCGTACCTCGTCGGTCAGCAGCAGCTCGCGGCACGGCGGTGCCCACAGCCGCTCGACGGGCTCGAGGGTGCGCTGGTCGGCCACGGAGAACGAGCGGATCTCCTCGACCTCGTCGCCCCACAGCTCCACGCGCAGCGGGTGCTCCTCGGTGGGCGGGAAGACGTCGATGATGCCGCCACGCACCGCGAACTCGCCACGGCGCTCGACCAGGTCGACGCGCGAGTACGCCGCGTCGGCGAGGCGGCGCACCAGGTCGTCGAGCGGCGCGGTGCCGCCGGGCACCAGCTCGACGGGCTCGAGGTCGGCCAGCCCCTTGACCTGCGGCTGCAGCACCGAGCGCACCGGCGCGACGACCACCTGGAGCGGGCCGTTGCTGGCGTCGGTGCCGGGGTGCTGGAGGCGGCGCAGCACCGCGAGGCGTCGCCCGACCGTGTCGGAGCGCGGGCTGAGCCGCTCGTGGGGCAGCGTCTCCCACGAGGGGTAGTAGGCCACTGCGGCCGGGTCGAGCAGGTCGCTGAGCGCGTTGACCAGGTCCTCGGCCTCGCGGGAGGTCGCGGTCACCGCGAGCACGCTGCGGCCCGAGCGCACCAGGCCGGCCACCACGAAGGGCCGCAGGGCCTCGGGGCCGGTGAGGTCGAGCGCGCGGACGCGCCCCTCCCCCGCGTCGGCGAGCACCTCGGTGAGGACGGGGTCGGCCAGCACGGCGTCGGCGATCCCGGCCGGGCCGGGGGCAAGAGGGGTCTCGAGGGTCGTGGTCGACACGTGCGCGGGGCTCCTGGTGGTCGCTGGTGCGTCAAGCACAGGGAACGCCCCCGCTCGGGCTCGAGGCGGGGGTGCGGTGCAGCGCGCTCGAGTCTACGACCGGGCACCGACGCCCGCCGAGTCCGTCACCGCCCGGAGCGCACTGCCCTGCCCTGCACTTGGCAGAGGGGCACACGTGTACCCCACTGCCAAGCGCAGCGGTGGTCAGCCGGCCAGCTCGGACTCCGAGCGCAGGACGCAGAGCTCGCTGCCCTCCGGGTCGGCCAGCGTCAACCAGCCGGTGCCAGGGCCGTGATTGTCATGCCGCTCGGCCAGCACCGTCACCCACGGGACCCGAAGGCACGCTCCCGCAGCGCGGCGAGCCGGTCGGCGCGCTCCGGGTCGTCGGCGTAGAGGACGCGGCCGTCGGCGGCCACCTCGCCGGTCAGCCCGACCTGGGCGGCGAGGTGGGCGACGTACGCCGCGCGCTGCTCGCGCAGCTCGCCGTGCCACGACCACACCTCGACGGCGCGGCACCCCCCGAGCGCTCGCTGCAGGCCCGGGCGCACCCGGGCCGCCTCGCCCGCGACCAGGGCGTAGAAGCTGTCGCGCCCGCTGCTCTCGGGGACCGCCGCCAGCGCCGGGCGCAGGTAGTCCACCATCGCCGCGAGCACCGTGTCGGAGCGCTGCGTGGCCGCCCGGGCGGCCTCGCCGCACGCCTCGACCCGGGCGGTCTCGCCGTCGCGGCGCCGGGCGTCGACGGCGGCCAGCACCAGGCCGGCCACGAGCAGCAGCGCGAGCGCACCGGCCAGCAGCCGCCGGCGGCGTACGACGCGCGGGTCGCGGGGCTCGTCGCCGGGCCCCTCGAGCACCTCGACGCCGGCCACGCCCCTCCTCCGCCCCGCTCAGCCCAGCGCGCGGAAGGACAGCGCGTGCCAGCGCGGCCCGACGGGGGTGACCTCGACCCGCCGCGGGTCGAAGGGCGAGGCCGGGTCGGCCTGCTCGGCGGGGTCGCCGATCGCCCGCACGATGCGGATCTCCAGCCGTGACTCCGAGAGGCCCTCGGCCAGGTCCTCGCCCCACTCGACGACGGTCACGGCCTCCTCGAGGGAGGTGTCGAGGTCGAGGTCGTCGAGCTCCTCCAGCCCGTCGAGGCGGTAGGCGTCGACGTGCACCAGCTCGGGCCCGCCGACCGTGGAGGGGTGGACCCGCGCGATGACGAACGTGGGCGAGGTGACGTTGCCGCGCACGCCCAGCCCGGCCCCCAGGCCCTGGGTGAAGGTGGTCTTGCCGGCGCCCAGGTCGCCGGTGAGCACCACCAGGTCGCCGTGGGTGAGCTGGCCGGCCAGCGAGCGGCCGATGCCGCGCATCGCGTCGGCGGTGGGCGCCTGGAAGACGGCGGTGCGCAGCGGGCGGCGCATCTCGACCAGCGGCGAGTAGCGCCGGATCTCGCGGAAGCCCTGGCGGTCCCAGAACCGCACCGTCTGCGGCAGCTCCTCGCGCGCCTGCACGATCAGGTCGTCGGTGCCGCGGCCCGAGTCGGCCACCGCGTCGACGGCGGCGTCGATCAGCCGCCCGGCGATGCCGAGGCCCTGCTGGCCCGGCACGACGCCGAAGCGGCGGATGTAGGTCGAGGACCCGATCGGGTCGAGGATCAGGGTGCCGACCGGCTTCTCGTCGATGCAGGCCAGCAGCCCGCCGCCGTCGGCGAGCTTGCCGCGGATGGTGTGCACCGTCTCCTTCAGCGCCCCCGGCGGCGGGTCGAGCGGCGGGCGCGCCGAGAACGCCTCGTGCACCACGTGCATCACCTGCTCGGCCGCCTCCGGCCCCACCCGTCGTACGACGACCGCGGGGCGTGCCCGGGTCTCCTCGCGCGCCGCGCTCACCGCTGGCCCGCCCGTTCGGTCGCGGCCGCGATCAGCTGGTCGAGCTCGGCGTTGACCTGGTCGTGGCTCTCCATGACGACCATGTGCCCGGCACCCTCGACCTCGACCAGGCGCGAGCCCTCGATGTGGGCGTGCAGCTTGCGGCTGTGCCCGATCGAGGTGACCCGGTCGGCGGTGCCGCAGATGATCGAGACCGGCACCCGGCTCAGCCCCTCGACGACGTGGAACTTGTCGAGCGACTCGAAGCTGGGGAAGAACTCGGCCACGACCTCGAAGGGGGTGCGGGCCAGCATCTGGTCGACGTAGCGCACGTAGGACTCGGGCACGTCGCCGCCGAAGGCGAACAGGTCGGTGGCCACCAGCGCCACCGAGCCGCCGAGGCGCCGGGCCAGGTCGATGAACCGGTGCCCGCGGGCGAGGGGGACCATGACCCGGCCCACGGCCCGGCCCAGGAACGGCCCGGCCAGCTTGGCCGGCACCACCGGCAGCAGCAGCCGCCCGACGTCGAGGCCTCCGGCGGTGGTGGAGACCAGGCCGACGCCGACCACGCGGTCGCCGAAGAGCTCGGGGTGCTGCTCGGCCAGCGCGATGATGGTCATCCCGCCCATCGAGTGGCCCACCAGCACGACCGGGCCCTCGGGGACCTCGGCCTCGAGCACCCGGGCCAGGTCGCGGCCGAGCTGGTCGATGGTGGCGTGCTCGAGCGAGGAGCGGCCCGAGCGCCCGTGGGAGCGCTGGTCGTAGAAGACGGTGCGCACCAGGCCGCGGTAGCCCGCGCGCTGGAAGTGCCAGCAGTCGAGGTTGAGGGCGTAGCCGTGCACGAACAGCACGGTCAGCGGGTCGTGGCCCGGCCCGGTCGGATCGGCCGGGTCGTGCGCGTCGGGCTCGTCGACCTCGACGTGCAGGGGCAGGCCGTCGTCGGCGACGACGGTGCGCGCGACCGCGCGCAGCGAGCCCAGCGGGGTGCGGTCGCCGGCGCCGCGGCGGGCGATGACCCGGCGGCGGCGCACGACCTCGGCGGCGGTGCCGGCCACCGCGACGCCCGCCAGGGCGCCGGCCAGGCCGGCCACGCGACGACGCATGTTCACGGCTGCTCCTCGGGGTCGGTGTCGGTCCAGCGGCGGGCGAAGCGCCCACCGATCCGGCTGACGATCTCGTAGGAGATGGTGCCGCACGCCTCGGCCCAGTCCTGCGCGGTCGGGTCGGGGGCGCTCCCGAAGAGCACCACCCGCTCGCCCGGGCCGACGGCCGGCTCCTCGCCGGGGCCGGCCAGCTCGACGACCAGCTGGTCCATGCACACCCGGCCGCGCACCGGGCGGCGTACGCCGGCGACGCCGACATGAACGGTGTTGCCGGCGTGGCGCGGCACGCCGTCGGCGTACCCCACCGGCAGCAGGCCGACGGTGACCGGCTGCTCGGCGACCCAGGTGTGGCCGTAGGAGACCCCGTCGCCGGGCACCAGCCGCTTGGTCATCGCCACGGTCGCGGTCGCGGTCATCGCGGGGCGCAGGCCGATGTCGGGGGTGCGGCCGGGGGCGGGATCGAGGCCGTAGGAGGCGAGGCCGGCGCGCACCAGGTCGAAGCGCGCCGAGGGCCGCAGCAGCGCCCCGGCCGAGTTGGCCAGGTGGCGCACCTCCGGCTCGAGGCCGGCGGCCTCGGCGGTCTCGACGGCCTCGCGGAAGATCTTCTCCTGGGCGTCGTTGGCGGGGTGCTCGGGCTCGTCGGCGACGGCGAGGTGCGACCAGATCCCGGTGACGCGCCAGTGCCCGGCGTGCTCTCCCTCGCGGGCGGCGGCGACCAGGGCGGGCCAGTCGGCAGGGGTGCAGCCGCCGCGGTTGAGGCCGGTGTCGATCTTGAGCTGCAGGCGCGCGGGGCGCCCGGCGCGGGCGACGGCGTCGACGAGGTCGTCGAGCTCGCCGGTGGTGTACGCCGTCACGTCGACGTCGGCGGCGACCGCCGGCGCCCAGTCCTCGCCGGGCACCGTCAGCCAGGCCAGCAGCCGCCCGGTGTCGCCGCCCGCGCGCAGCGCCAGCGCCTCGTCGAGGGTGGCCACCCCGAGCCACGGCGCCCCGGCCCCGCGGGCGGCGCGGGCCACCGGCAGCAGGCCGTGGCCGTAGGCGTCGGCCTTGACGACCACCATCAGGGCCACGTCGGGCCCGACCTCGGCGGCGAGCCGGCGCACGTTGTGGCGGACCGCCGCCAGGTCGACGACGATCTCGGCGCGCCGTGCGTCGTGCTGGAGGCTCATCACCACCATCCTCGCACCCGGCGGCTCACGGCGCGGGCAGGGTCCGCACGACGTCGGCGACGGCGCCGGCGACCTGGCCCGCCACGATGGGGGCCCCGCGCGAGACCGTGGTCGCGGCCCCGCCGTGCAGCCACGACCCGACGCTGGCGGCGTCGAAGGGGGTCAGCCCCGCGGCGAGCAGCGCCCCGACCATCCCGCCGAGCACGTCGCCGGCGCCCGCGGTGGCCAGCCAGGGCGTGCCGGTGGTGGTGGCGCGCACCCGTCCGTCGGGGGTGCTGACCAGGGTGTGGTGGCCCTTGAGCAGCACCACGCAGCCGTAGCGGCGCGCGGCCGCGCGCACGAAGTGCAGCGGGCGGGCCTCGACGTCGGCGCGCTCCTCCCCCAGCATCCGGGCCAGCTCGCCGGCGTGCGGGGTGAGCACCGCCGCCACGTCGAGCGGCGCCTCGAGGTGCTGCAGCGCGTCGGCGTCGACGACCAGCGCCAGGTCGTGCTCGCGGGCGTCGGCGAGCGCCTCGGCAAGGGTGGCGGCCGCCCCGTCGCCGGCCCCCGAGCCGACGACCCAGGCCTGCACGCGGCCGGCGCCGACCACCTCCGGGTGCGCGGCCCGCACCCGGTCGCCGACGGCGACGTCGCCGACGTACCGGACCATGCCGGCGAAGCCGGTGGCGGCGCCGGCGACGCTGAGCAGCCCGGCGCCGGGGTAGGTCTCGGAGCCGGCGCGGACCCCGACGACGCCGCGGGTGTACTTGTGGGCGTCGTCGGCGGGGCGCGGCAGCAGCCGGGCGACGTCGGCGGCCTGCAGGCTCTCGAGGCCGGGCTCGGGCAGGTCGAGCCCGATGTCGACGAGGTGCACCACCCCGCAGGCGCCGGCCGCGGGGTCGACGAGGTGGGCCGGCTTGTGGGTGCCGAAGGTGACGGTGAGGTCGGCGCGCACGTGGGGCTCGGGGGTCTGGCCGGTGTCGACGTCGACACCGCTCGGCACGTCGACCGCGACCACCGGCACCCCCTCGAGCCGCGCCAGCGCCTGCTGCGCCGCCGGACGCAGGCCGGGCTTGCCGCCGATGCCGACGATGCCGTCGACCACGACGTCGGGCCGGGCACCGGGGCGCAGCTCCTGCGCCCCGGCGGCGGGCACGACCCGCCCACCCGCCGCCTGCAGCGCGGCCAGGCCTGCGTCGTGCACGGTCTCCGAGAGCAGCCACGCCTCCACCCCGGCCCCGCGGCGGGCCAGCAGCGCGCCGGCGTGCAGGGCGTCACCGCCGTTGTCGCCCGAGCCGACCAGCAGCAGCACCCGCCGGCCGTACGTCGAGCCCAGCCAGTCGGCGATCGCGTGCGCCAGCCCGTGCGCGGCGCGCATCATCAGCGCGCCCTCCGGCAGCCGCGCCATCAGCGCCGCCTCCGCCGCCCGGACCTGCTCCACCGTGTGCGCCTGCCTCATGTCGTCGCAGGCTAGTGCGCCGGGCTGCTCCCCGGCTCGCCCCCGGGGGTCGTGGTCCGGGTCGTGGTCCGGGTCGTGGTCCGGGTCGTGGTCCGGGTCGTGGGTCGTGGACGCGCCCTGGCGCGTCCAGGGGCACACGACCCAAGCCACGACCCAGGCCACGACCCGGATGAGCGGGTGCCCTCGAGTGCCTGTGGATGACGAGCACGCCGTACGCCGGCACCGGGCAACCTGCTGGCCATGACCGACACCGAGGACACGCTCGACGCCCTGCTCGCCGACCAGGCGGGGATGGTGGCGCGGCGCCAGCTGACCGCCCTGGGCATCGACGCCGACACCGTGCGCAACAACGTCTGGGCCCGCCGGTGGGTGGCCCGCACCCCACGGGTGGTCAGCACCGTCACCGGCACCCTCGACGACGAGCAGCGCCGCTGGCTCGCCGTGCTCCACGCCGGCCCGCGCAGCATGATCGGCGGCCTGAGCGCCGCCGCCCTCCACGGGCTGAGCGGCTGGGACCGCGACCGGGTCACGGTCTGGGTCGACGCCCCGCTGGCCTTCGAGCCGGTCGACGGCGTCGACTTCTTCCGCACCCGTCGCCCCTTCGACCTGCTGCGCCACCCTAGGAAGGGGCTGCCCGTGGCCCGGGTCGAGCCCGCCGCGCTGCTCCACTCGGCGTACGACGCCCCGATGCGGCCGGCGTGCGCGCTGCTCGCCGCGACGGTCCAGCAGCGTCTGACCACCGCGGAGCGGCTGGTGGAGTGGATCGACCAGCTGCGGCCGCTGCGCCGCGCGAAGCCGTTCAAGCGGCTGCTCAGCGAGGTCGCGGGCGGAGCGCACTCGGGCGCCGAGCTCGACGTCGCCGTCATGTGCCGGCGGGCCGGGCTGGTGCCACCGGCCCGGCAACGCTCCCGCACCGACTCCAGCGGCCGCCGGCGCTGGACCGACTGCGAGTGGGACCTGCCCGGCGGGGGCGTGCTGCTGCTGGAGATCGACGGGTCGTTCCACATGGAGGTGCGCCAGTGGGCCGAGGACAAGAAGCGCGGGCGCCGCCTGGCCTCGCCCGGACGCACCGTGGTCGGCTGCACGGCGTACGAGGTGCGCCACGAGGACGCGGAGCTGGCCGCGGACCTCCGCGCGCTCGGCGTCCCCCCCCTCCCCGCGCGGGCCGAGCCGGGTCGTGGCTCGGGTCGTGGGTCAGGTCGTGGTCCGGGTCGTGCACCCGAGGACGCGGCATAGCGCGCCCACGGGCCACGACCCGGACCACAACTCAGACCGCGACCCAGGTCAGCGGACGGCGCGGAAGACCGCCCGGCCCTTGCTCTTCTTGAACGGGTCGTCGGAGAGGTAGCGCACCAGGACCTTGGTGCGCCCCAGCGACCGGGCCTTGAACCGGGTCCGGGCGACCCCGTCGACGACGTTGACGCGGCGTACGACGTCGCCGTCGACGAGCACCTTGACCTTGCCGGTCGGGGCGAGCTCGCCGTCGGCGTCGACGGTGGCGACCAGGGAGACCTTCGAGCCCTTCGCCACCTTCGCGCTCGACAGGTCGACCTCGGTGGTGGTGCGGGCCTTGCGCACCCCGACCTCGGTGGCGGCCACGTCGCTGACGGTGCTGGTGGTGCCGTCGGTGGTGACGGTCTCCAGCTCCTCGACCGAGATGCCGGTGGACCCGCTCGCGGTGGCGACGAAGGTCAGCGTGGCCAGCGTGGTCTCCCCCGAGGTGGCCGGCGAGGTGCCGAGGTTGGTGTGCGTGACGCCCACCTCGCCCGCGCCGGTCGACTCGTAGGTGCTGCCGGTGTCGTCGGTGGCGGCGCTGTCGACGACGTAGGTCACCGTGTCGGGGTCGAAGCCGACGCTCAGGTCGTAGGCGTAGAGGTCGGCGGCCGACTGCTCGACGGTGACGGTGAACTCCTGGCCGGCGGTGACCTTGGCCGGCGCCGAGACCGTGACACTGCCGTCGCCCGGCTCCGCCGTCTCGTCGCCGCCGGTGCCCTCGACCACGTCGCCCTCCAGCGGCCCGTAGAGCTCGGGGCTGGTGCGGTGCGCGGTGGCCTGCTCGTAGGCGTAGGTCAGGCCGAGCAGGTCGCCCTCGGCGAACTCGCGGCCCAGGAACTCCAGGTTGACCCCGGCCCCGGTGACGGACAGGTCGGTGGCGACCGCCTGGCCCATCGGCACGGTCACGGCCGGCAGCCCCGTGTTGGGGCTGAGCCGCATGTTGGTGCTGTGCGTGCCGTAGGGACGGCCCGAGGGGTAGACGAGCGCGTCGAGGCCGTTGTCGTCGAGCGCGCCGGTGACCAGCTCGCGCCCTCCGGCCAGCACCGCGGTGTGCGACTCCATCCAGGCGTCGTGCTCCTCCTCGGTGACCTGCTCGCGACGGTCGTACGTCGAGGCGCGCGAGGGCACGATGTGGCCGGTGTCGATGATCGCGCGCAGCGAGCGCGCCCCCACGCTGTCGCCGAGGTGCGCGGCGATGTACTCGTCGAGGTCGTGCTTGAACTCGTTGGTCGAGCCGCTGCCCTCGCCGAGCACCGGGTCGATGCCCTCGATGGTGATCTCCTCGACCGTGGCGCCCTGCGCCTCGAGGTCGGCCACGGCCTGCGCCCAGAGCCGCTGCACGGTCACGTCGGCCGGCAGCATCGAGGCGAGGTAGCCGATCCTGGTGCCGGCGAGCGCCTCGGGGTCGAGGTAGGAGGTGTAGGACTCCGGCGCACGGTCGTCGGCCTCGGCGGTGACCGGGTCGGCCGGGTCGCTGCCCACGACGGCGTCGAGCGCGATGGCGGCGTCGGAGACCGAGCGGGTCATCGGACCACCCGTGTCCTGGCTCAGCGCGAGCGGCACGATGCCGTCGCGGCTGGCCAGCCCGATCGTGGGCCGCACGCCCACGAGCTGGTTGTAGCTCGAGGGCACCCGGATCGAGCCGCCGGTGTCGGTGCCGAAGCCGATCGCGCCCAGGTTGGCCGCGATCGCGGCGCCGGTGCCGCCGCTGGAGCCGCCGGCGGTCTTGTCGGTGGCGTAGGGGCTGGCGACGTACACCGTGTCGCCGGGCTCGGAGCCGGCGCTGAACTGCGAGGTGAAGCCGAAGGCGAACTCGTCGAGGCTGGCCTTGCCGAGGATGATCGCCCCGTCGGCGCGCAGGCCCTCGACCATCGCGGCGTCGTCGTCGGTCTGGTTGTCCTCCCAGCAGCCGCAGCCGGCGGTGGTGGGCATGTCGACGGTGTCGTAGTTGTCCTTGAGCAGCACCGGGATGCCGTCGAGCATGCTCGAGGGCCCGCCGTTGGCCGCGCGGGCGGCGTCGCTGGCGGCCGCGGCCTCGAGCGCGACGTCGCTGGTGGCGATGATCGCGGCCAGCGCCCGACCGGTCGGCGATGTGTCGACGACCGTGCGGTCGTAGGCCGCGATCCGGTCGAGGTAGGCCTGGGTGAGCTGCACCGAGGTGACGACGCCGGCGTTCATCGCCTTCTGCATCTCCACCGCGCTGGCCTCGACGAGGGCGAAGTCGCCGTCGTCGTGCAGCACCCGCTGCGACAGCGCGGCCAGGTCGGCCACGGTGATGACGAGGTCGCCGTCGAGGTCGGCGGCGGCCACGTCGGCCCAGCCGGCGTCGGCGCCGGTGGCGCCCATCGCGTCGACGAGCAGGTCGAGGTCGGCGACGGTGACCTGGCGGTCGCCGGTCAGGTCGGCGGCGGTGAAGTACGGGGCGAGGTAGGAGGCGGTGCCACCGTCGGGGGCGGGAGCCGCCGACGAGGTGAGGGTGGCGGTGGGGCCGACCGCGAGTGCGGCGATCCCCATCGAGCCTGCGGCGAGCATCGACGCACGGCGGGTCTTGGGCTTGTTCACGCTGGTCCTCTCGAACGGGCCGGTTGGCAGGTGAACCCTCGCGCCCTCGTGTTACGCGATGAGACAGTTCTTCACCGCCCCGGTGTCCGCCGTGTTAAACCCCGCTGGACCCGGCGAGACCTGGCTCACACGAGCCGTTGATCAGCTCTCGAGGACCACCACGGCCGAGGCGATCCCGGCGTCGTGGGACAGCGAGAGGTGCAGGTGCGCCACCCCCAGCTCGTCGGCCCGGGCGCGCACGCTGCCGCGGATCTCGAGCAGCGGTCGGCCCGACGACTCGTTGACCACCTCGCAGTCGTGCCAGGCCATCCCGACGGGCGCGCCGAGGGCCTTGGCCAGGGCCTCCTTGGCGGCGAAGCGGGCGGCCAGCGAGGCCAGCGGACGCTCGGCCTCGGCGGGGGTGAAGAGCCGCTCGCGCAGCGCCGGGGTGCGCTCCAGCGACTCGGCGAACCGCTCGATGTCGCAGACGTCGATGCCGACGCCGATCACGGGCACGACGCGCTCACTCGACCGTGACGGACTTGGCGAGGTTGCGCGGCTGGTCGACGTCGTGGCCCATCAGGGTGGCCAGCTCGCAGGCGAAGAGCTGCAGCGGCACGACCGCCACCAGCGGCTGCAGCAGCACCGGCACCCGCGGCAGGCTGATCAGCACGTCGGCGTACGACGCGATCGAGGGGTCGCCCTCCTCGGCCAGGCAGATCGTGCGGGCGCCCCGGGCGCGGACCTCCTGGATGCCGCTGAGCATCTTGCCGTGCAGCTGGTCACGGCCGCGGGGCGGCACCACGCACAGCACCGGCAGGTCCTGCTCGATCAGCGCGATCGGGCCGTGCTTGAGCTCGCCGGCGGCGAACCCCTCGGCGTGGATGTAGGCCAGCTCCTTGAGCTTGAGCGCTCCCTCGAGCGCGACCGGGAACCCGGCGTGGCGGCCCAGGAAGAGCACCGAGCGGGTGCCGACGTGGTCGGCGGCCAGCGCGTAGACGTCGTCGGCGCGCGAGAGCACGGTCTCGATGTGGCCGGGCATCTCCTCGAGCTGGCTCATCACCTCGGCGATCTCGTCGCCGTAGCGGGTGCCCTTGACCTGCGCGAGGTAGAGCGCGAGCAGGTAGCAGGCCACCAGCTGGGTCAGGAAGCCCTTGGTGGAGGCGACCCCGATCTCGGGGCCGGCGTGGGTGTAGATGACGGCGTCGGACTCGCGCGGGATCGTCGAGCCGTTGGTGTTGCAGATCGCCAGCACCTTCGAGCGCTGGGTGCGCGCGTGCCGGATCGCCTGCAGGGTGTCGGCGGTCTCGCCGGACTGGCTGATCGCGACCACCAGCGTGGAGTAGTCGAGGATCGGGTCGCGGTAGCGGAACTCGCTGGACAGCTCGACCTCGACGGGGATGCGGCACCAGTGCTCGATGGCGTACTTGGCGACCATGCCGGCGTAGAAGGAGGTGCCGGCCGCGATGATGATGATCTTGTCGACGTCGCGCAGCTCCTGGTCCGACAGGCGCATCTCGTCGAGGTGCAGCGCCCCCTCCCGCGTACGCCGCCCCAGCAGCGAGTCGGCGACGGCGCGCGGCTGCTCGTGGATCTCCTTGCGCATGAACCAGTCGTGGCCGTCCTTCTCGGCCGCGGAGAGGTCCCAGTCGACGTGGTAGGGCCGGCCCTCGGCGGGGGTGCCGTCGAAGCCGGAGACGCTGACGCCCTCGGGGGTCAGCGTGACGACCTGGTCCTGGTCGAGCTCGAGCGCCTCGCGGGTGTGCTCGATGAAGGCGGCGACGTCGGAGCCGAGGAAGTTCTCGCCCTCGCCGAGGCCGACCACCAGCGGGCTGTTGCGGCGCGCGGCCACCACCAGGCCGGGGGTCTCGCCGTCGACGGCCACGAGGGTGAAGGCGCCCTCGAGCCGGCTGCACACCCGCTGCATGGCGGTGGTCAGGTCGACCCCCGAGACCACCTGCAGCTCCAGCAGGTGCGCGACGACCTCGGTGTCGGTCTCGGAGACCAGCTGGTGGCCGTCGTCCTCGAGGCGCGCGCGCAGGTCGTCGAAGTTCTCGATGATGCCGTTGTGCACGATCGCCACCCGCCCGGTCGAGCCGGGGTGCGGGTGGGCGTTGACGTCGTTGGGCGCGCCGTGGGTGGCCCAGCGGGTGTGCCCGATGCCGGTCGTCGAGGGCGGCAGCGGGTCGGCGTCGACGACCTTCTCGAGGTTGGCCAGCTTGCCCGCCTTCTTGCGGGTCACCAGGGTGCCGCCGTCGACCAGGGCGATGCCGGCCGAGTCGTAGCCGCGGTACTCCAGGCGCCGCAGCCCCTCGATGACGACCAGCTCGGCGGGGCGCTGCCCGACGTACCCCACGATCCCGCACATGGCCGGTGAGTCTATCGAGGCGCGGACCGACCGACGCGCACGGCGCGGCGGCTGCAACAATCGCCGTCATGTCCTCGCCTGGCCGGGGCCACCTCAACGGCGGCCACGACGACAACGGCCGCGAGACCTCCCCCTACATCGAGCTCGACCGCTCGGCGTGGGCGGCGCTGGCCGACACCGCGACGGCCGACCCGCTCTCCGAGGAGGAGGTCCACGAGCTCAGCGGCCTGGGCGACGAGCTCGACCTCGACGAGGTGCGCGAGGTCTACCTGCCGCTCTCGCGGCTGCTGAGCCTGTACGTCGAGTCGGCCGGCGAGCTGCACCGCAGCCAGGTGGACTTCCTGCACCGCCGCACCCCGCCGCGCACCCCGTTCGTGATCGGGCTGGCCGGCTCGGTGGCGGTCGGCAAGTCGACCACGGCGCGGGTGCTGCAGCAGATGCTGGCGCACTGGCCCGAGCACCCCAACGTCGCGCTGGTGACCACCGACGGCTTCCTCTACCCCAACGCCGAGCTCGAGCGCCGCGGCATCCTGCAGCGCAAGGGCTTCCCCGAGTCCTACGACCGGCGCGCGCTGCTGCGCTTCGTGGTCGACATCAAGTCGGGCAAGGACGAGGTCGAGGCGCCGACGTACTCGCACCTGGTCTACGACGTGGTGCCCGACGAGAAGGTCGTCATCAAGCGCCCCGACATCGTGATCATCGAGGGCCTCAACGTGCTGCAGCCGCCCCGCATCCGCGAGGACGGCACCGCCGGGCTGGTGCTCAGCGACTTCTTCGACTTCAGCGTCTACGTCGACGCGGGGCGCGACAAGATCCGCCAGTGGTACGTCGACCGGTTCCTGCGACTGCGCGAGACGGCCTTCCGCGACCCGGGCTCCTACTTCGCCAAGTACGGCGCGCTGAGCCACGACGAGGCGGTCGCGGAGGCGGAGCGGATCTGGGACACCATCAACGGGCCCAACCTGGTGCAGAACGTGCTGCCGACCCGCTCGCGCGCCACGCTGGTGCTGCGCAAGGACATCGACCACTCGGTGCGCTACGTGCGGCTGCGCAAGCTCTGAGCCCTCAGCGGCCGGTCGGTCGCAGGCTCGCCAGCAGCCGCTCGGCGTCCGCGTCGTCGAGCGCGTCGGGCACGCCCAGGTCGCGCACCAGCACCACGCTCGAGGTCCAGCCACCGGTCTCGAGGCTGACCACGCTGGCCCGCACCCGGGCCGCCTCGCAGGCGCTGGGCTCGGCGATCCGCAGGCCGACGTCGGTGCGCACGGCGCCCGACCCGTCGTCGAGCTGGACCTCGCGGGTGCGCAGCGCGCCGGCCTCGTGGGTGGTGGCGGTGCGGTCGTCGTGGGCCAGCGCGTCGCGCCACTGCCGGGCCAGCACCCGGCTGGTGCGCCGTGCCGGCAGCCGCGAGGGCCGCCCGAAGCCGGCGAAGGCCCGGTTCGAGGCGCCCTGCCCCGCCGCGCAGGCGCCGTCGCGGAAGACG
Organism: Nocardioides sp. 31GB23; assembly: GCF_040012395.1. Taxonomy (NCBI): domain Bacteria; kingdom Bacillati; phylum Actinomycetota; class Actinomycetes; order Propionibacteriales; family Nocardioidaceae; genus Nocardioides; species Nocardioides sp. 31GB23. Next base: position 21,351 of record NZ_JBDYKJ010000050.1, read on the forward strand.
GCCGCGCCGTCGAGGCCGGCGCGGATGCGGCCCTCGGCGTCGGTGTAGAAGATCGAGGTGCCACGCGGGCGCAGCGTCCAGCCGTCGCCGACCTCGAAGACGGCCGCGTCGTGCTCACCGCCGGTGACGACCTGCGCCCCGCCGGCCGCCCGGTCCGCGCGCGAGAGGGCCCGGTCGCCGAGCCGGCCGGCCCAGCCGGCCGCGACCACCCCGCTGGTCACCAGCACCAGCGCGGTCGTCACCGCCGCGAGCACCAGCAGCGACGCCGGCGGGCGGTCGGTGCGGGTGGGCATGGCTGACGACTACCCGGGGCGGCCCGGTCGCACACCCGGCGCGCGGCGGCTGTGGAGAGGCGCTCGGCTCAGACGTCGCTGGAGCGGGCCCGCCACCAGCCCACGAGCGCCAGCGCGGCGACGTACGCCAGGAGCACCAGGGCGCCGGCCCAGCGCGACAGCAGGTCGCCGCCGCCGAAGCCGCTGAAGAGGCTGGCGCCGACCAGGGCGTCGGCCGCGGCGCCCGGCAGGTACGCCGCCACCCCCGCGACCGGCTCGAAGGCGCCCAGCGCGACCCGGGCGACCGGCTCGACGAACTGGGTGAAGGCCAGCACCACCACGATCGCCGCGACCTGGTTGGTCAGCACCGCCCCGAAGGCGGCGCCGAGCACGGCCCACAGCGCGGTGACCACGACGCCGAGCAGCAAGGTCTGCCAGACCCGGCCGCTGTCGAGGTAGGCGCCGTCGCCCTGCCAGGCCAGCACGGGCGCGGCGGTGGCGACCAGGCCGAGGGTGCCGACCACGCCGAGGAGCAGCCCGACGGGCACGGTGCCGAGCAGCTTGGCCACCAGCACCACGCCGCGACGCGGCTCGGCGAGGTAGGTCTGCTCGATGGTGCGGTGCCGGTGCTCGGTGGTCACGGCCAGGGTGCCGACGACCAGCGGGAAGACGTAGCCGATCGCGTTGATCACGCCGTACGTCGACAGCGCCGCGTCGATGCCGCCCAGCTGGGGCGAGCCCTCGCCGGGCGGGGTGACGGTGGCGCTGAGGGCCAGCACCCCGCCGATGAACGCGAGGTAGGCGGCCATCGCGAGGGCCAGGATCCACCACATGCGGGTGCTGACGAGCTTGCGGTGCTCGGCGACCAGGGCGGCACGCATCCGGCTCATGCCACGACCTCCTGCTGCTGGTCCTGCTGGTCCTGGCGCTGGTCCTGGTGCTGGGCGGTCTCGACCAGGTGGAAGAAGACGTCCTCGAGGTCGGTGCCCTGCGAGGCGAGCTGGTGCAGCTCGAGGCCCGCGGCGTAGGCGGCGGCGCCGACCCGGGCGGCGTCGACCCCCTCGACCAGCACCCCCGTGGCTCCGCGCGGGGCGGGCGAGGTGGCCCAGCCCTGCTCGGCGACCAGGGCGGTGAGCCGGTCGGGAGCGGGCGACTCGACGTAGGTGCGGGGCTCGGCCAGCTCGGCGAGGCCCGCCAACGAGGAGGCGTGCACCAGGCGGCCCTGCGCGATCACGACGACGTCGTCGACGGTGTGCTGCACCTCGCCGAGCACGTGGCTGGAGACCAGGACGGTGCGGCCCTCGCCGGCCAGGTGGCGCAGCATCCCGCGCAGCCACTTGATGCCCTCGGGGTCCAGGCCGTTGGCGGGCTCGTCGAGCACCAGCACGGGCGGGTCGGCCAGCAGGGCGGTGGCCAGGCCGAGGCGCTGGCGCATGCCGAGCGAGAAGCCGCCGACGCGGCGCTCGGCGCTCTGGTCGAGCCCGACCATCGCCAGCACCTCGCGGCAGCGGGCCCGGGTGGCGCCGACCTGGGGCGCCCACGCCTCGAGGTGGCCGCGGGCGGTGCGGCCGGGGTGGAAGCCCGGCTCGAGCGCGGCGCCCACGACGGCGGCCGGCACGGGCAGCTCGGCGTAGGGCCGGTCCCCCACCAGCGCCCGGCCGGTGGTGGGCCGGGTCAGGCCCAGCAGCATCCGCAGCGTGGTGGTCTTGCCCGAGCCGTTGGGGCCCAGGAACCCGGTCACCCGGCCCGGCGCGACGGTGAAGGAGAGGTCCTGCACCGCCTGCACCGCACCGAACCTCTTGCCCAGTCCCTCCAGGACCAGCGGTGGCGCGTCGATCATGGGCCCACCTTTCCAGACGGGGTCCCTAGGTGCCCGCGGGGGTGTCGGCGGCGGCTCAGGCCAGCGAGAGCCGCTCGCGCACCACGGTGGCGAGGCGGTCGGCGGCGTCCTGCGCGAGCTCGAGGGAGGGCGCCTCGACCATCACCCGCACCAGTGACTCGGTGCCCGAGGCGCGCAGCAGCACCCGTCCGGAGCCGGCCATCGCGGCCTCCTCCTCGGCGACGGCGGCGGCGAGCACCTCGTCGTCGGTGCGGTGCTTGTCGACGTCGGCCACGTTGACCAGCACCTGCGGCAGGCGGGTCATCACGCCGGCCAGGTCGGCCAGCGAGCGGCCGGTGGCGGCCATCCGGGCGGCGACGTGCAGCGTCGAGAGGAGCCCGTCGCCGGTGGTGGCGTGCCGGCTCATGATCACGTGGCCCGACTGCTCGCCGCCGAGCACGAAGCCCTGGGCGCGCATCTGCTCGAGCACGTAGCGGTCGCCGACCTTGGTGGTGGCCACGGTGATGCCGGCCGCCTCCATCGCCTGCACGAACCCCAGGTTGCTCATCACGGTCGCCACGACCGTGTCGTCGACCAGCGAGCCGGCCTCGCGACCGGCCAGCGCCAGGATCGCCAGCACCTGGTCGCCGTCGACCACGTCGCCGGCCGCGTCGACGGCCAGCATCCGGTCGGCGTCGCCGTCGAGGGCGAAGCCGGCGTCGGCGCCGTGCTCGAGCACCGCCTTGCGCAGCGGCTCGAGGTGCGTGGAGCCGCAGCCGTCGTTGATGTTGAGCCCGTCGGGGCTGGCGTGGATCGCGACCACGGTGGCGCCGGCGGCCTCGAGCGCACGCGGCCCGGCGTCGTACGCCGCACCCTCGGCGCAGTCGAGCACCAGCCGCAGCCCGGCCAGCGGGCGCGCCCCGTCGCCGGCCGGCAGCGTGGAGACCAGGTGGTCGGCGTAGCGCTGCGCGGCCTCGGGGTGCTGGCGCACCCGCCCCACCGCGGCGCCGGTGGGCAGCGGCTCGTCGGCGTGCAGGCGCGCCTCGATCTGCTCCTCGAGCGCGTCGTCGAGCTTGAGCCCGCCGCGGGCGAAGAACTTGATGCCGTTGTCGGGCATCGGGTTGTGCGAGGCGGAGATCATCACGCCCAGGTCGGCGCCCAGCGCATCGGTCAGGTGCGCGACCCCGGGGGTCGGCAGCACGCCGACGAGGTCGACGTCGACCCCGGCGGAGGCCAGCCCGGCCACGACCGCGGCCTCGAGGAACTCCCCGGAGATGCGGGTGTCGCGACCCACGACGGCCCGGGGCCGGTGGCCCTCGAACTCGCCGGCGTCGCCCAGCACGCGCGCCGCGGCAACGGAAAGGTCCAGGGCCAGGCCAGCGGTGAGGACACCGTTGGCCCGACCCCGGACCCCGTCCGTGCCGAAGAGGCGTGTCACAGAAGTGCTCACGCGCCCTCGTTGATCAGCGCTTGCTGAACTGCGGCGCCTTGCGCGCCTTCTTCAGACCGGCCTTCTTGCGCTCGATGACGCGGGCGTCACGAGTCAGCAGACCGTCCTTCTTCAGCGTCGCGCGGTTGGCGTCGACGTCGATGGCGTTGAGCGCACGGGCCACGCCCAGGCGCAGCGCGCCGGCCTGGCCGGTGATGCCGCCGCCGTGGATGCGGGCGATGACGTCGAAGCGGCCCTCGAGCTGCAGCGCGGCGAAGGGCTCGTTGACGACCTGCTGGTGCAGCTTGTTGGGGAAGTAGGAGTCCAGGGTGCGACCGTTGACGGTCCACACGCCGGTGCCCGGGACGATGCGCACGCGGGCCACGGCCTCCTTGCGACGGCCGGTGGCCGCGCCGGGGGCGATGGTCGCGGGACGCTCGGCGACAGCCTCGGCGCTCGGGGCGCTCTCGGAGCTGTAGGCGACGCCCTGCTCGTCGGGGGTGAAGGTCTCCTCGACCTCGGTCACGTTCTCGGTGGTCTCAGCCACGATGTTCCTCACTCAGTCTTTCTCGACGACGACGATTACTGGGAGATCTGGCTGATCTCGAACGGAGCGGCCTGCTGGGCCTGGTGCGGGTGCGTGGGACCCGAGTACACCTTGAGCTTCTTCAGGATCTGGCGGCCCAGCTTGTTCTTGGGGAGCATGCCCCACACGGCCATCTCGATCGCACGGCGAGCGTCCTTCTCGAGGACCTCACCGATCGGCGTCGCGGACAGACCACCGGGGAAGCCGGAGTGGCGGTAGGCCATCTTCTTGGTCGCCTTGTCGCCCGAGAGCGACACCTTCTCGGCGTTGATGATGATGACGAAGTCACCACCGTCGACGTGCGGGGCGAAGGTCGGCTTGTGCTTGCCACGGATGAGCGTGGCGGCCTGGACGGCCAGGCGGCCCAGGCGGATGTCGGTGGCGTCGATGACGTGCCACTCGCGCTGGATGTCCCCAGGCTTCGGGCTGAAGGTACGCACGGCTGATCTACTCTCTTCGTTCGTTGGTCCCCGGTCGAGCGTCTCGACGGGGTGGTGGAGCACGGCCTCTGACGAACACGGCCCGGTTCGCACCGACCAGCCCCGGACCACGGATGGTCTGGGTGGGGCTCGGCTCACGTCCGGATCAGCACCTCGACGAGGAGTCGGGGCGCGGCAGGGGTCGCGACCGGCAAGACTACGGCTGCGCGCGGCGTACGACCAAATGCGGGCCCGCCCGGTCCGCGGACGCCGGGTTAACGCTCGCCGAGGACGCGGGCTAGAGTCGCGAAGCGTGACCGAATCTCTGACAGTCCGTGACAACCGCACCGGACAGGAGTACGACGTCCCGATCACCGACGGCTCCATCAAGGCCGCCGACATCGGGAAGATCAAGGCCGACGAGGAGACTCCCGGCCTGGCCGTGTACGACCCCGGCTTCGTCAACACCGCCTCCTGCCGCAGTGCCGTGACCTACATCGATGGCGAGAAGGGCATCCTCGAGTACCGCGGGTACCCGATCGAGCAGCTCGCCGAGAAGTCGAACTTCCTGGAGGTCTCCTACCTCCTGATCCACGGCGACCTGCCGACCAAGGCCGAGTACGAGGCGTGGGTGCACGAGATCACCTACCACACCTTCGTGCACGAGAACGTCAAGACGTTCATGCAGGGCTTCCGCTACGACGCGCACCCGATGGGGATGCTGATGGCGTCGACGGGGGCCCTGTCGACGTTCTACCCCGACGCGCGCAACATCTCCGACCCCGAGAACCGGCACATGCAGATCGTGCGGATGATCGCGAAGATGCCGACGCTGGGTGCCTGGTCCTTCCGCCACGCCCAGGGCAAGCCCTACATCTACCCCGACAACGACCTCTCCTACACCGCGAACTTCCTCTCGATGCTCTTCAAGATGAGCGAGTCGAAGTACGAGGCCGACGAGCGCCTGGTCAAGGCCCTCGACATCCTGTTCATCCTGCACGCCGACCACGAGCAGAACTGCTCGACCAACGCGGTGCGCTCGGTGGGCTCCTCGCAGGTCGACCCCTACTCCGCGGTCTCGGCCGGCATCGGCGCGCTCTACGGCCCGCTGCACGGCGGCGCCAACGAGGCGGTGCTGCGGATGCTGCGGCGCATCGGCTCGAAGGAGAACATCCCCGCCTTCATCGAGGGCGTCAAGAACGGCAACGAGAAGCTGATGGGCTTCGGCCACCGGGTCTACAAGAACCACGACCCGCGCGCCACGATCATCAAGAAGGCCTGCGACGACGTCTTCGAGGTCACCGGGGTCAACCCGCTCCTCGAGATCGCCAAGGAGCTGGAGAAGATCGCCCTCGAGGACGAGTACTTCATCTCCCGCAAGCTCTACCCCAACGTCGACTTCTACTCCGGCCTGATCTACGAGGCCTTCCAGTTCCCGCCCGAGATGTTCACGGTGCTCTTCGCCATCGGGCGCACCCCGGGCTGGCTCGCGCAGTGGCTCGAGCTGACCCAGGACAAGGAGCAGAAGATCGCCCGCCCCAAGCAGATCTACACCGGTGAGCGTCGTCTCGACTTCACCCCGGCCTCGGAGCGGTGGGCCTGAGCCCCACGCACGGTCCTGACACGACCCCGGTCCCCCGCGTGGGGGCCGGGGTCGTGTGGGACCTGGGCAACGTCCTCGTCGACTGGGACGCCTCCCGCGCGATCGCCGCAGGGGTCGGCGAGGCGGAGGCGGCGCGCTTCCTGGCCGCCGACGACTTCGACTTCCGCGCCTACAACCACGGCCCCGACTCCGGGCTCGACTGGGACGCCGCCGAGGCCGAGGTGGCGCGCAGCCACCCGCACTGGCTCGCGCACTGCCGGGCCTACCGGGCGCACTTCCCCGCCTCGCTGGTCGGCGAGGTGCCCGGCACCGCCGACCTGGTGCGCGCCCTGCACGCCGCCGGCGTGCCGCAGTGGGGGCTGACCAACTGGTCGCACGAGCTCTACCCGCACGCCCCACGGATGTTCGAGGTGCTCGCGCTGCTCGACGACGTCGTCGTCTCCGGCACCGAGGGCCTGGCCAAGCCCGACCCGCGCGTCTACGAGCTGCTGGTCGCACGCACCGGCCGCCCGCTCGCCGACCTGGTCTTCGTCGACGACCGCCCCGACAACGTCGAGGCCGCCTGCACCCTGGGGATGGCCGGCCTGGTCTTCACCGGCGCCGACGCCCTGCGCGCCGACCTGCGGGGCCTGGGCCTGCCCGTCTGAGGCCGCGGCGCGCCGTCAGGAGCCGTCCAGCACCACCGTGCCGCGCGCCCGGCGGCCCCGGGAGGGCACCACCGTGACCCGCAGCCGGTCGGCCCGGCCCGCGCGCACCAGCCGCGCCCCCCGCTTCGTCAGCCGTACGTCGCTCGCGCGGGCCCGGTCGGGGTCCAGGCGGACGCGGCCCCGCGCCACCCGGCCCTTCGTGCCACGCGCGGTGACCGTGACCTTCGCCGAGCCCGGCAGCGAGCTGAGCACCCGCAGCTCGAGGCTGCGCCCCGTGCGGGTCGCGGCGCGCGGCAGCGCCAGGGTGGCCGAGCCGGGCAGCACCGTGATCGTGGCGCTCGCGGAGTTGTTGGTGAAGTCGACGTCGGTCGAGGTCGAGGTGACGGTGGCGGTGTTGACGAGCTCGGCCGGGTCGTCGGTGCCGGGGGTCTCGACCTCGGTGCGGTCGTGCAGGCAGACCAGGTCGAGCAGCGCCTCCTGCGGCGTGCCGGTGGGGTTGAGCAGCCGGAAGGCGCGGGTCTTGAGCCGCGGGTCGTGGCCCAGGCCCACGAGGTCGTCGGGCAGGTCGAAGGTGGCCACCACTCCCTTGGCGTCGTCGGGGCAGATCACCTGCTCCTCGACCACCGTCCCGGCCGGCACCACGACGCGGCGCTCGACGTGGGTGGTGCGCAGCTGGTGGGTGTGGCCCTGCACGGCGGTCGTGGCGGTGCGCAGGCAGCGCACCGACGCGGTCAGCGTGGTCGCCTCCTGCACCAGCACGTCGAGGCGCCAGCCCGTCGCGGTGGGCTCGGAGGCCACCAGCCGGGCCGCGCCGCCGGAGAGGTCGTGACCGGGGGCCACGGGCATCGTCGCCTCGGGGCAGGTCAGGCTGGTGCTGTGCCGTCCCGGCGCCAGGGCCCGGGTCTCGGTGACCAGCGCGGTGTCGGCGACCAGGTCGTGGGCGTGGCCGTCGCCGTGCCCGGTCTGCCGGTCGGCGGGCTCGGTGCTGCCGGGCAGGCAGACCCCGAAGGCCTTGGCCTGGGCGCGGCCGGCGGCGTCGTTGCGCAGCACGGCCTTCCAGGTCTCGACGCCGGTGCTCTGCGCCGACAGCACGTGCACGTCGGCGAGCGTGCCCGTGCCCTGGTCGACGTGGTCGACGCGGACCGCGCCGTCGGAGACGGTGCCGCCGGGGCAGCTCAGCGTCACCGAGCGGGTCTGCCCGGCCTCGAGGTCGACGTGCACCTCGGTCTTGGTGGGCGTGAGGTGGTGGTGGGCCTGCGGGTGCGGGGTGCGGCCCGCCCCGGCGACGGGGGCGACGAGCACGTCGAGCTGCACGCTGTGCACGGCGCCGGCCGCGAGGTCGCCGACCTGGCAGGTCACCACGTCCGCGACCGCCGAGCACCCGGGGCTCGCGGACTCCAGGCCCACCCCCGCCGGCAGCTGGTCGCGGACCACGACCCCGGTCGCGGTCGCGCTGCCGAGGTTGCGGGCGGTGAGCGTGTACGACGCCCGCTCGCCGCCGTGCACCGACGTCGCCGACGCGCTCTTGGTCACCGTCACGTCCGTGGTCCCGCCGTTCGGCGGCGTGGTCGGCGGGGTGGTCGGTGGGGTGCTCGTCGGCGGGGTGCTGGTCGGGGGCGTGCTCGTCGGGGGCGTGCTCGTGGGCGGGGCGCTGGTGGGCGGGGCGCTGGTCGGCGGGGTCAGCGGCGGCAGGCACAGCGAGGAGGAGAAGAGCCGCTGGTGGGTCTCGTAGCCCGAGCTGAACCGGGCGGCCAGGACCTGGCCGATGGTGTGGCCCGCGCGCTCGACGACGACGTGGGCGCTGGGGGCCAGGATGCTGCCGCCCCAGGCGCTGCCGACGTCGATGGTCACCGACGTGGCCCCGGCGAGGCTCCAGAGCACCCCGGGGCGGGTGGCCATCGTCGAGTCGTTCGCCTGCTGCCAGCCACCGCCCTCGCGCACCCAGACCTGGCCCTTCACGCGGACCTCGGCCCCGTCGACGACGACCAGCAGCGTCGAGCCGGCCGGCACGTCGTACCCGATGTTGCGCCCGGAGGCGAGCTGCGCCGCGGTGGGGCGCACGACGTTGAGGACGGGGTCGGTGCCGCGCAGCACGAGGCTGGGCTGGGCGCTGATCTCGGTGTTCTCGAGGACCGTGCCGGTGCTCGGCGTCGCGGCGATCCGCGCGGCCAGGGCACGCAGTCCGGTGAAGGCGGTGGTGATGTCGAGCGGGTTCGCGTCGAGGTAGGAGCCGCCGCCGTTGAAGTTGACGCCGCTGCGCGGCACCACCCACGCGCTGCCGCGCTGCAGGTTGAACCACTGCCCGTGCGAGCCGCCCACGACCAGCGTGGGCGCCGACGCGGCCGAGGTGAGCCGGGTGCCGACGGTCATCCCGTTGGCGCCCAGGTCGCCGCCGTAGGCGATCGCGCCCTCCGACTCCGAGCCGCGCACGCCGTGCGTCTCGACGAACTCGGTGTACGGCGTCGCGTCGCCCAGCGGGTGGGTCAGGGTCTCGCAGCCCTCCGCGGCGCCCGTGCCGGTGCCGGCCGCGGAGCCCGACAGGCCCGGCACGACCAGCACCCCCGCGACGGCCACGGCAGCGGCGGCCAGGCACGCACCGGCCGTCCTGGTGCTGCGGCGTACGCGCTGGTGGTGCTGCTGCTGGTGCTGCATGGTCGGTCCCCGCCCCTCCGGGGCGCCGCGCGGCACCCCGGGCCGACGCTAGGGGGCGGTCGGGGGCGCTGGGACGGCTGTGGAGGAGTCGTTACCGCTGCGTCGACGAACCGGGCACCGCCCGAGGACCTGGGTCCCCCGGCGGCGCCCGGTGCGACGTACGGATCGCAGGCCCGGGGGCTCAGACCCCGCGGTCGCGGTCGGCCCAGTAGGGCGCCCGCAGCTCGCGCTTGAGGATCTTGCCGGTGGGGTTGCGCGGCAGCATCTCGAGCACGTCGACGCTCTTGGGGCACTTGAAGTGCGCCAGGTGGTCGCGGCAGTAGTCGATGATCTCCTGCTCGGTGGCCGAGGCGCCCTCCTTGAGGGCGACGACGGCCTTGACCGACTCGCCCCAGGTGTCGTCGGGGATGCCGATGACCGCGACCTCCATCACCGCCGGGTGCTCGGCCAGGACCCGCTCGACCTCGGGGCTGTAGATGTTCTCGCCGCCGCTGATGATCATGTCCTTGAGCCGGTCCTCGACGAAGACGTAGCCCTCGGCGTCGACCTTGCCCATGTCTCCGGTGCGGAACCAGCCGTCGTCGGTGATCACCTCGGCGGTGGCCTCGGGGCGGTTGAGGTAGCCCTTGAAGAGCTGGGGGGTGCGCAGCCAGATCTCGCCGTGCTCACCGGTGGGCAGGTCCTCGAGGGTGGCCGGGTCGACGATGCGCACCTCGACCTCGGGCACCGCGCGCCCGGCCGAGACCAGCCGCTCGGGGTGGCCGTCGGCGATCGCGGTGCGGTGCTCCTCGGGCATCAGGTGGGTGGCCACGCCCGAGACCTCGGTCAGGCCGTAGACCTGCATGAAGTCGGTGTCGGGCCAGGCCTCCATCGCCGCGCGCAGCAGCGGCGGCGGCATCGGCGCGGCGCCGTAGGTGTAGGTCTTCAGCGCCCCGAAGAGCTTGATCGCGTCGGGGCCCGACTGCAGCACCTGCGCCAGCACCGCCGGCACCAGGAAGGTGCGGTTGGCGCCGGCGAGGATCGCCCCGGCCAGCGAGGCGCCGTCGGGGTCGCGGGTCATGATGCTGGGGATGCCGTCGTGCAGGCCGAAGAGCACGTACGACGACCCGCCGACGTGGAAGAGCGGCATCGCGACCATCGACTTGTCGCCGGGCTCGAAGCCCCAGCCGTCGTGGGAGTTGATGGTGTGGGCGATCATGTTGGCGTGGGTCAGCATCACGCCCTTGGGGTGCCCGGTGGTGCCTGAGGAGTACATGACCAGGCAGGTGTCGTCGGGCTCGACGTCGCTGGAGCGACCGGTCGGGGTGGCCGCGGCCAGCCGGGTCTCGTAGTCGTCGGGGCCGCTCTCGCCGCCGCCGTCGGGGGTGACCTCGATGACGTGCTCGACGTGGGTGAGCCGGTCGCGGATCTGCTCGACCTGGCCCTTGAGCTCGGAGCCGACCAGCAGCACCGTGGCCCCGGAGTCGTTGACGGCGTAGTCGATCTCCTCGCCGGCGAGGCGGAAGTTGATGATCGCGTTGGCGGCTCCCAGCGCCCCCGCGGCCAGGCTCAGCTCGACGCAGGCCGGGTGGTTCTTGTCGAGGAAGGCCACCACGTCTCCCCGGCCGACCCCGAGCTCGGCCAGCATGCCGGTGCAGCGGCGTACCCGCTCGTCCCACTGGGCCCAGGTCCACGACCGGCCCAGGTAGGTCATCGCCTCCTCGTCGGGCTTGGTGGCCGCCCAGTGGGCCAGGCGGTCGTCGACGAAGCGCGGCGTCGGGCCGGGCGCGGGGCCCGGCGTCGTGGGGGTGGTGTCGGTCGGGGTGGCAGTCATGGGCAGAGTGTGACCGAGGGCACAGCCACTCTCAACAGGGCGTCTCAAGAGGTGTGCTCACCCCGACTTCCTGCCCCACTTCCTGCCCCACTTCTTGCCCGGCGTCCAGCGGGGTCTCAGGTGGCTCACAGCGTCGGTGGGCACCATGGGGACATGACTTCGACGCCCCGAGACCCCCGCGACGAGCAGCCGGGCCCCGAGACGGGCCCCGAGACGAGCCCGTACGACGAGACCCGGTCCTACGACCTGGGCCCGCAGCCGGCCTGGACGCCGGGCGACGAGACCGCCGCCCAGGCGCCGGTGCCGCCGGCGCCGGCCCCGGCAGCCCCGGCAGCCCCGGCGGCACCGCCCGCGCGCGGTCGCAAGGGCTTCGCGGCGGCCGTGGTGGCCGCCTCGCTGGTGGTCGGCGGCGCGGCGGGCGTCGGCGGCGCCGCGGCGTGGAGCGCCCTCGACGACGACCCCGCCTCGTCGAGCAGCAGCCCCGCGGTGACCACCTCGCAGGTCGTCGACACCCCCGAGGGCGACCTCGAGCCCGGCTCGGTGCAGGACGTGGCGGCCACGGTGCTGCCCTCGGTGGTGCGCATCGACGTGCGCGGCGGCCAGTCGAGCGGCTCGGGCTCGGGCATCGTGCTCTCCTCCGACGGCCAGATCCTCACCAACGAGCACGTGATCGCGGCGGCCGGCGACGGCGCCGAGATCAGCGTCTCCTTCGACGACGGCTCGCGGGCCAGCGCCACGGTGCTGGGCTCCGACCCGCTCACCGACACCGCGGTCATCGAGGCCGAGGGCGTCGAGGGGCTGACCCCGGCCACGATCGGCAAGTCCGGGGACCTCCAGGTCGGCCAGTCGGTCGTCGCGATCGGCTCGCCCTTCGGTCTCGACGCCACCGTCACCAGCGGCATCGTCAGCGCGCTCGACCGCCCGGTCGGCGTGGCCGCCGACGAGCAGGGCAACGCCACGGTCTACCCCGCGATCCAGACCGACGCCGCGATCAACCCCGGCAACAGCGGCGGGCCGCTGGTCGACACCTTCGGCAACGTGGTGGGCATCAACTCCTCGATCCGCACCGCCGGCTCGTCCTCGCCGTTCGGCGAGTCCGCCAGCGGCGGGTCGATCGGCCTGGGCTTCGCGATCCCGATCGACGAGGTGCTGCCGATCGTGGAGCAGATGGCCGCCGGCGAGGAGCCCACCCACGCCCGGCTCGGCATCTCGGTGACCGACGTCGAGGTCGGCACCCAGGACGGCTCCGCGGTGGTGCCGGAGGACCCCTCCGGCGCGGCGGTGATCGACGGCGCGCTGGTGCGCGAGGTCGGCGACGGCTCCACCGCCGGCCAGGCAGGCCTGGAGGAGGGCGACGTGATCATCCGCGTCGACGACACCATGATCACCAGCTCCGACTCCCTGGTCGCCACGATCCGCTCCTACCGCCCCGGCGACACCGTCACGGTGACCTACCTGCGCGACGGCGAGGAGCGGAGCGTCGACCTCGAGCTCGACACCGACGCCACGTCCTGACCCGGCCCAGATCTCGCGCCGACCCGGCCCGAACTTCGCCTCGACCCGGCCCGTACTTCCCGAGGGGAGGTACGGGCCGGGTCACGCGCGCCGCTCGAACCCGCCGTACCGCCCGATCGGCCGGTAGCCCAGCAGGTCGTTGACCGCGACCATGTGGTCGTTGGTCTCCGCGTTCCAGGTGCGCACCATCCGCAGGTCGCCCACGTGCTCGTGCAGCAGCAGGTGGGCGGCGGCCTTGAGCGCCAGCCCGAGCCGGTGTCCGCGGTGCGCCGGGTCGACGACGGTGCCCCACTGGTAGGCCAGGCCCGGCTCGTGGCCGGTGGTGACGATCTCGGTGTAGCCGACCACCCGACCGTCCGGGTCGAGCGCGACCGCGGCGTGGCGGGTGCGGTCCTGGCGGGCCAGCAGCTCCTCCTCCTCGCGCACCAGCGCGGGGTCGGCGACCTCCGCCTCCAGGCTCAGCGAGCCCATCGGCGCCTCGGTGCTCAGGCTCGCGGTGACCGTGGCCCAGCCCGCGAGCAGGTCGTCGGGCACCCGGCCCACGAAGGACCTCACCTCGTACGCCGCGTGGTGCGGCGCCGCGCGGGCCGCCAGGGCCCGCAGGTGGCCGGGGTCGGGCGGCGGGTCGAGCACCCGCAGCACCTCGACGAGGCCCAGGGTGAAGCCGTGGCCGCGCAGCAGCCCGGGCCCCGGCTCCCCCGCCCCGTCGGCCGGCGCCGTCATCGGCCAGCTGGCCTCGGCGATCCACAGCCGGCGCCCGCGGGCCAGGGCCTGCTCGGTGAGGTGGCCCAGCATCCGGGTGCCGTGCCCGCGGCGGCGCTGCGCCGCCAGCACGTCGACCGAGACCTGGGCCTGGTCGAGGTTGTCGAGCAGCGGGGTGAGCAGGTGGCCGGTGGCCACCGGCTCGCCGTCGACGCGGCCCAGGAAGATCCCGGCCCAGGAGCGCCGCCCGGGCCGCTGCAGCTGGGCGCGCATCTCCTCGCGGGTCCAGGCGGTGACCGCCGCCGGCTCGCGACCGTGGCGCTGGGAGGCCAGGTGGACCGCGTGCCAGGTGTCGAAGGCCTCGTCGTCGAACGGGTCGACGGTCTCGATGCGCAGCCCACCGCGGTCCGTGCTCATCGGGCGCGGACCACCCGGCCCTCGTCCCACACCGGGCCCGGCGCCTCGTAGACCTCGCCGTCGGCGCCGTAGACCAGGAACCGGTCGAAGCCGCGGGCGAACCAGCGGTCGTGGGTGACCGCGAGCACGGTGCCCTCGAAGGCCTCCAGTCCCTCCTCGAGCGCTTCGGCCGACTGCACGTCGAGGTTGTCGGTGGGCTCGTCGAGCAGCAGCAGCGTGGCGCCCGACAGCTCGAGCAGCAGGATCTGGAAGCGGGCCTGCTGCCCGCCCGAGAGCGAGTCGAAGGTCTGCTCGCCGGCGTGCGCCAGCTCGTAGCGGTCGAGGACCCGCGCGGCCTGCTCGCGGCCCAGGCCGCGGCGTCCGTCGGGGTGGCCGTCGCCGCGGTGCAGGATGTCGAGCAGGGGGCGCCCGACCAGCTCGGGGTGCTCGTGGGTCTGCACGAACCAGCCGGGGCGCACCCGGGCCCCGAGCTTGGCCTTGCCGGTGTGCGGCACCGGCTTCACGGGGACCTCCGAGACCGGGCGGTGCTCGACGTCGGGGTCGGTGCCGCCGGCGGCCAGCAGCCGCAGGAAGTGCGACTTGCCGGAGCCGTTCGAGCCGAGCACGGCCACCCGCTCGCCGTACCAGACCTCGAGGTCGAAGGGCTTCATCAGCCCGGTCAGCTCGAGCTGTTCGCAGACCACCGCGCGCTTGCCCGTGCGTCCGCCCTTGAGGCGCATCGCGACCTGCTGCTCGCGGGGCTGCTCGGTCGGCGGGCCGACCTCCTCGAACTTGCGCAGCCGGGTCTGGGCGGCGCGGTACTGGCTGGACATGCCGTCGTTGTACTCGGCCTTGATCTTCAGCCGCAGCACCAGCGCCTTGAGCTTGGCGTGCTCCTCGTCCCAGCGCTTGCGCAGCTCCTCGAAGCGGGCGAACCGGTCGGTGCGCGCCTGGTGGTAGGAGGCGAACCCGCCGGGGTGGGTCCACACGCTGTTGCCGACGCCGTGGCCGCTGCCCAGCTCGACGGTGACCACGCGGGTCGCGGTGTTGTCGAGCAGCTCGCGGTCGTGGCTGATCATCAGCACCGTCTTGTCGGACTCGCGGATGCGGCCCTCGAGCCAGATCTTGCCGGGCACGTCGAGGTAGTTGTCGGGCTCGTCGAGCAGCAGCACCTGGTCGGGGCCGCGCAGCAGGAACTCCAGCACCAGCCGCTTCTGCTCGCCGCCGCTCAGCGTGCTCAGCTCGCGGTACTTGGCGCGGTCGAAGGACAGCCCGAGCGCCGTGGTGGCGCACACGTCCCAGGTGACCTCGACGTCGTAGCCGCCGGCGTCGGCGTACTCGGCCAGCGCCTCGGCGTAGCGCATCTGGGTGGCCTCGTCGTCGGTCTCCATCAGCGCGAGCTCGAGCCGTTCGACCTGCGCGGCGGCCTCGCGGACCCGCGGCGGGGCCACGCTGAGCAGCAGGTCGGCGACGGTGGCGCCCTCGCGCAGCCCGGCCTTGACGTCCTGGCGCATCACGCCCAGGCCCCCCGAGCGGGTCACCACCCCGGCGTGCGGGACCAGCTCGCCGGTGACGATGCGCAGCAGCGTCGTCTTGCCCGCGCCGTTGGCGCCGACCAGCGCGACCTTGGCGCCCTCACCGACGCGGAACGACACGTCGTCGAGCAGCACCCGACCGTCGGGGAGCTCGTACCTGACACCGGCGACATCCACATGACCCACGAGCGACCATTGTCCGGGTTCTGGGTGCTCAGGTCACGTCGTTAACCCTGGGTCGTGGTCCGGGTCGTGGTCCGGGTCGTGGTCCGGGTCGTGGTCCGGGTCGTGGTCCGGGTCGTGGTCCGGGTCGTGTGCCTGAGGACGCGCCAGGGCGCGGCGAGAGGCCACGACCCAGGCCACGACCCAGGCCACGACTCAGGCCACGACTCAGGGGTGCGTCAGGCGGAGGGCAGGTCGGGCACCCACTCGACGCGACCACGGTCGGTCAGCGCCCAGGTGCCGGGGCGCGGCGCGAGCAGCAGGCCGTCGTCGGCGAGCTCCTTGCGCGCCGTGCGGGCCGCGGTGCGCCAGCGCAGCTCACCGGTGGGTCCGCTCTCGAGGTCGCCGGGGCGCAGCACGTCGCCCAGGCGCTGCTCGAGGTCGCTCAGCAGGTCGTCGGACTCCGCCTGTCCCCCGGCCTCCTGCAGCAGCTTGACGATCCAGGGCTTGAAGTCGACCGCGGGGGTACGCCGCCGCGGGCGCGCCGGAGCCGCGGGCGCGCTGGAGCCGAAGGCCCCACCGGAGCTCGCGGGCGTCGTACGCCGCCGGGTGACGGGCGAGGCCTTCGGCGGCGCCTTCTTGGCGGGCGGGGGCGGCTCCACGGGCTTGGGCATCCCGTGCACGCAGGTCGAGAGCGGGAGGTCGCACAGGTCGCAGTAGTCGGTGGCGCTCACCACCCGACCGTACCCACGCACCCCTCCCCCTGTGCAGCCC
>NZ_JBDYKJ010000051.1:0-35373 GCF_040012395.1 Nocardioides sp. 31GB23
TCGGATGCGGGCGCTGAGCAGGGACGCAGGCCACGAGAGGAGTTCAGATGCTCAGAGAACTCACGGCACTAGGGACATGACCAGGCAGACGAGGCGGACCAGCACACGCAGCCGGCGCCGGGACGAGCGCGGGTCGGTGGCCATCGAGGCCGCGATCGGCGTCCCGGCCTTCGGCCTGTTCGTGGCGATGATCATCCTCGGCGGCCGCGTGGAGATCGCCAAGCAGTCCGTGGACGCAGCCGCCTACGAGGCAGCTCGAGCGGCCTCCATCGAGCGCACTCAGAGCGAAGCCATCACCTCCGGCAAGTCCGCGGCCACCAGCAGCTTGAACGACCAGGGCCTGCAATGCACGACCACCAACATCACGATCAACGCTGCGGCCTTCAACGCCCCGCTGGGAACCACCGCCCAGGTCACCGCCACCGTGACCTGCAAAGTCGACGTGGCGGACCTGAGCATCCCCGGCCTGCCCGGCACCCGGACGATCACTGCCACCGCCAGCAGCCCCGTCGACGCCTACCGGGAGCGCCGATGATGAGCCACCGCATCCGCTGCCTCATGACGCCGCGCTCGCGCGATGAGCGCGGCTCCATCAGCGTCTGGTTCGCCACCGCAGCACTGGCGATGATCATCCTCGTCGGGATGGCCGTCGACCTCGGCGGCAAGGTCCACACCCAGCAGCAAGCCCGCAGCGCGGCCGCCCAGGCCGCCCGCACCGGCGCCCAGGAGGTTCAGGGCTCGACCGCAGTCCGCGGCGAGGACCTCCGCGTCGACCTCACCGCCGCCAAGACGGCCGCCATGGACTATCTCCGCGCCGCCGGCGTGGAGGGAACCGTCCGCGTCGTCGACGGCGACACCCTGATCGTCACCACCACCGACACATACACCAGCAAGTTCCTCGGGATCATCGGCCTGGACACGATGCAGGTCACCGGGGAGGCGTCCGCGCGGCTCATCCGCGCCGAAGGAGGCATCGAGAGATGACCACCCATCCCACCCTGGGCCAGCGGCTCACCGGCCTCGCAGCCTCTGCCGCCGTACTCGGCATCGTCCTCGGGCTGCCCGCACTATTCCTCGCGATCGGTGCCAGCCCAATCCCGGACCACGCCCCGAACCTGGACGGCATCAAGAACGCGCTCCTGGCGCCCGACGACGGCACCCTCGTCCTCGGCCTATTCAAGGTGATCGGCTGGGTCGCGTGGGCCTTCATGGCGCTGAGCCTGGTCGTGGAGGCCATCGCACGGCTCCGCAAGGTCCAGGCGCCCCAGCTGCCGGGCCTGGGCCGGCCTCAGGCCGCAGCACGCGGCCTCATCGGCCTCGCCGCCCTGCTGTTCATCGCCGCGCCCATCGCCGCCCAGGCAGCCACGATCACCACGGCCGCCGCGGCGCCAGTGACGGTGGGACACGTCAACGCCGGTGCCGCCGACCAGGCGCCCGCCCAGCAGGACGTCAAGGTCGAGACGAAGCAGGAGCGCCAGCGCAAGACGCTCGACCACGCTGTGAAGCCGGGGGAGAGCCTGTGGTCGATCGCCGAGGACCACTTCGGCGACGGTGCCCGCTACAAGGAACTCGTCGAGCTCAACCGCGACCTCCTCGGCGCGCAGCCGAGCTTCCTCGAGCCCGGTTGGGTACTCAAGCTGCCCGCCCTCAACGGCGAGGCACCGGCCCACGACTACACGGTGCAGCCCACCGACACCCTCAGCGAGATCGCCCAAGAACAGCTCGGCGACGCCGACCGCTGGCCCGAGATCTACCAGGCCTCCATCGGCATCACCCAGCCCGGCGGGGCCCAGCTGACCGACCCCGACGTCATCGACGTCGGCTGGAAGCTCAAAATCCCCGGCGCCGAGCAGGGGGGCAGTCACGACGACACCCGGCACCAGCAGCCGCGCGACGTCGAGCCCGAGACGCCCGCCAGCCCCGAGGACCAGCGGCCCGTCGACCTGCCGGCCGAGGAGGAGCCGCCGGTCGCCCAGGAGCCCGAGGTGCCCGAAGTACCCGAGACGGCCGTGCCCGACGCGCCGCCCCAGGCCGAGGAGCCGGCGGCACCGGCCGCCGACATCGACCAGGTCGACGACGCTGACGACTCGATCCTCGACGCGCCGTGGGTCCTCGCCGGTCTGACCGGCGGGGGCGTCCTGCTGTCCGGGGCACTGCTCATGGCCCTGCGGTCCCGCCGCCGCGCCGGCTACCGGAACCGGACACCGGGCCGCGCGATCGCCGCGCCGCCTCCGGAGCTCGCGCCTGTCGAGATGACCCTGAACGCCACCGGTGCCGCGGCCGCGGCGACCGTGGAGTTCGCGGACGAGGCGCTGCGCCGCCTCGCGGCCGCCGTCGGCGCGCAGGGCATCACGATGCCGCCGCTCGCTGCCGTGGAACTCGCGCACGGCAAGCTGACCTTGCACCTGAGCGCGCCGGCCGCTGTCCCGGGGCCCTGGGTGGGCAGCCCGGACCAGACCCACTGGCACGTCAGCACGGACACCGCCGTCGACGAGCTTGGCCCGGACACGGGGAACGTCGAGCCGCCCTACCCGCTCCTGGCCACCATCGGCATGAGCGACACCGGTGAGACGTGGCTGCTCAACTGCGAGGAACTGTCCACTCTCACCATCAGCGGCGACCCGACCTACGGCCGGGACTTCGCCCGCCACCTCGCCGCACAGTTCGCCGTCAACCCGTGGTCGCGGCGCGTGCAGGTCGACTGCATCGGCGTGGCTGAGGAAGCCGTCGCCATGGACGAGCGGATCAGCTACCACCCGACCGGAGCAGCCGGGTCGCTCGCGACCGCGGAGGCCCTCGCGGCCGCCGTCACCACGGTCGACCGGGCGAAGCGACACGACACCGACGTGTCCACGGCACGCACCGGCAGCGTCGACGACGACACCTGGCCGGCCCGGATGCTGTTGCTCGACGCGGCGGCCGGAGACCCCGAGGACCTCGAGCAGCTGCTGCAGCTGGTCACCGACCACGTCGGGCAGTCCGCCACCTCCATCGTCGTCGCCGGCGAGCGCCCCAACACACCGGGCGCCGTCCTGCACATGACGAACACCGGCCGCGTCGTCCTCGAGCAAGCCAGCCTCAACCTCATCGCCGTCGGCCTCACCAGCGACGAGGCCCGCGGCTGCGCCCTGGTCTACGGACAGAGCGAGGTCGCCGAGGACGTCCCCGTGCCGGTCGACGAGACCGCCACCGACGGCTGGGAGGCCTACACCGACCAGTCCGGGGCACTGCGCCGCGAGTACACCCTGCCGCGCAACACCCCCGCGGACGCCGTCGACGAGCCGCTGTCCTCCCTCCTGGAGGGCGACGACCAGGACTACATCCGTCAGAGCGCGATCGTGCAGGAGGACCTCGAGACGCTGGCGCCGAAGGTTCCCGAGCACGTCCGAGCCGAGGTCGAGCAGAGCGACCCCAATCTCGACCAGGACATCGCCGACTGGTTCTCGACCGACTGCGACCGTCCACGGCTCAGCCTGCTCGGTCCGGTCACCGCACGCACCCACGGCAAGGCCCTGGCCAAGCGCAAGCCCTACTTCACCGAGCTCCTCGCGTACCTTGCCCTGCACCGCAAGCACGGAGCCACCCGCGAGGAGATCGGCGAGGCATTCGGGATCACCCCCGGCAAGGTGCGCGACTACACCAACACCGTCCGCGAGTGGCTGGGCTCCAACCCGGCCACTGGAGAGCCCCACCTGCCCCACGCCGACAAGGCACCCGCCACCAAGCTTCGCGGCGTCAACGTCTACCAGGTCGACGACGGTCTCTTGGTCGACCTCCACCTCTTCCTCCGACTGCGCAAGCGCGGGCAGGCCCGGGGCGGCGCGGAAGGCGTCGCCGACCTCTGCACCGCGCTCGAGCTGGTCGGCGAGGCCAAGCCGTTCAGCCAACTGCGTGAAGAGGGATGGTCTTGGCTGGTCAATGAGCCCGACCGCGTCGACCTCATGGCGTCCGGCTGGATCGCCGATGTCGCCCTCATCGTCGTGACCGAGGCTCTCGCCGCCGGCGACCTGGTCAAGGCTCGCTCCGCCGCTTACGTCGCCAACCGGGCCGACCCTGACGGCGAGAGCACCCGCCTGTGCCTGGCCCACGTCATGAAGGCCGAGGGCGACCAGCTCGAGGCCGACCGGATCCTCCGCGAGGAGATCTGCAACCGGTCCGACGACGGCGACGCCCCGCTGGAACTGTCGGAGCGCACGAAGACCATCATCAGTACCCACGGCTGGCTCGCGAGCTGACTCGGGAAGGGAGCACCAGCACATGACCACGTTCGACCAGGAGCTCACCGGCCGCTACGTCGCGGCCGGCGGCGACCGCCCAGACCTCGACGCCCGACGCGTGGCCAGGGCCGTCTTCGTGCGCGACACCATCCGCACCCTCTACAACGCCGACAAGCAGTTCGGCATCGACCCCGCCGACAACGGCTCGCTGGCCGAGCTCGTCGACGCCGCCGAAGAACACCTCGAGCACATTGCCACCGACGTCAGCCAGCGATCAGTCATGGCGCCGCCCAACATAGGAGGAGACACCGCATGAGGAAGCACCACTCCGCACTCGGGGGAGTGGCCCTCGCCCTCGCCCTCACCCTCACGGGCTGCTCGGACGACAGCACCGACCCCGAGGCCGAGGACACCCCGACCGCTACGCCGAGCTCGAGCCCGACGAGCACTGCGCCGACGCCGCAGACTCCCGAGGAGAAGGCGGCGGCCCAGCTGGCGATGTACCTCGAGGTACGCGACCTCGCTTACCGGAAGCGGGACATCAACTTCAAGGCGCTCAATCCGGTCGCGACCGGTGAGGAGTTTCTGCAGTTGCAGCACACCGTCGCGAGCATGATGAATGAAAACGTCACGGTGACCGGGGAGTACGCACACACGCTCGACGCGCCGCGGAATCGCGGGACCTCGATCCTGATCATCGACTGCGAGGACCGCACCAGGGTCACCTGGAAGAACGACGGGGCGATCAGGCAACCGGACTTCACCGACCCCAACGGAAACCCGCTCCGCAACCCCGCCCCGGTTGAGTACACGCTCGTCAAGGACAAGGGTGCGTGGAAGGTCTCCGACTCGGACCTGCTTTGGGACCAGCCATGCTGAGGAGACTCATTGCTCTGTTGGTGGCGTTGGCAGGGTCGCTCGTCATCGTGTTCGTCACCGCCTCCGCCGCGAGCGCTGACTGCACAGCGGACCCGGTGACCGGCGAAGTTGTCTGTGACGACGAGGATGGCGGCAACGACGGCGGTGACGGCGGTGACACCGGTGGCTCGTCGACTTGCTCGACCTCAGACGGTAGGGAGATCCCGTGCACTGGCCCCGGCGGGTCGGTATGGAGCAGCAGCCATCAGTGCTGGGTCGGCGACGTCTGGGATCCGGGTGGGGAGGGCCCACTGCCGCCCCCTGGACAGAGCAACGAGGATGGTGCGTGGCACATCTGCTACTGGCCGCCCCCAGGCTCCTCATGGGATCCGGTCTGGATCCAGAACGGCACGGTCACGATCGACCCGGTGGTTCTCGCCAATCGCGCGATCGCGTCGATGGACCTGGATCCGATCAGGATCGGCATCGTTCCCGAGCCCGGCCCCAACCGGATCGGACTCGTTGGTCTGCCGGTGTGGATGTGGGTCGACAGCCCGACCGATGACACGTTCGGACCGATCACCGCGTCCGCCAGCGAAGGGCCGGTCTCGGTCAGCGCCACCGCCAGCGTCTCCAGCATCGTGTGGAACATGGGCGACGGCACCAAGGTGACCTGCACCGGCAAGGGGACGCCGTACGCCGATCACTACGGCAAGCAGGACTCCCCGACCTGCGGGCACCGCTACGCGAAGATGTCGACCGACCAGCCCGAGGGTGCGTACCAGGTCACCGCGGCCAGTCACTGGGTGGTCGAGTGGACCGGTGGCGGGCAGTCCGGAACCATCGAGTTCGACCTTGCCACCGAGCCCCTCCCGATCCGCATCGGGGAGGCCCAGGTGCTGACCCAGTGACCCTGTACTAGCCGACCGACCCACCGACACAGGTCTCGTCCTCTCAGCAGGAAGGGGACCTGTGTCGTTCGCTGCCCGAGCGCGCCCCGAGGTACCGGGCCTGCCGAGCGGAGCTGCTCGTGCTGCCGCTGCTGGACGTGAAAGAGCCCCAGGCGTCTCGGGTCACCTGGGGATCGCGAGAAGTAGAGCATGGGGTGGCTCGCCTGCGCTGATGAATAGGAAATCGCGCGGACCTAGACGCTCGCCTTCGGGGGGCCAGCTGGCCCGTCACGTGACCTGGGTGCCCGCCCTTCTGGCGGTCTGGGGTCCGCCGATCTGCGAGCTCGCCCTCGACACAGCGTGGCCTGACGGCCGCTTGGTCCGGCAGGAAGTCAGGCGAGGATGCAGTCGGCGAGTGGGGCGCGGAAGCGCTGCGAGAGCACGGATCTGAGTTGGAGGAACAGGGACACGTCGCCGGGGAGCACGTGAGCGACAGCTGCGCTCAGTACTGCTGCCGCCTCGGGGATGTTCAGGCAGGCGATGAGGTCGGCTTCGTGCTCCTCGACGAAGACCTCGTCCTTGATTGCCTTCATCGCGGCGGCAGCGCCACGGATGACAGGGTCGAGAGCGGCGGGGTGGGGGCTGGTGTCGAGCTCGTCGTCGAACGCTGTCCAGTCCACGCCCGGCGGGCAGGGGGGGGGGAGTGCTGGCCAGCTGGTTCAGGACCAAGCCGAGTCCCAGTGTGCGCTCGTTGACCTGCAGATCGTGCTCGATGGCGGACACCATCTCTGCCGCGCTGGCGACCGTCAGACGGTTTGCGGTGGCTGTGAGGTCGTCACGCATCATTCGTGCTACTGCGTCTCGTTGTTCGGCACCGCTGTCGGCGTAGCGCAGAAGGATGCGTAGCGACCGGTCCAGGTTGAACGTAGAGGGCGCGTCCAGTACGTGGAGCCCGTGAGCCAAGATGCGGCGGCTCCAGTTCGGCCATGCGCGCGCCATACCGTCGTCAAGGACGTCGAGAGCTACCTCGGGGCCGATCGGTAGATGCGATCCGAATCGTTCGGGAGCCTCCTGGTCGACCGTCTCGATGAGCTCGACCACGGCCTGATGTTCGTGGGCGCGAGGTTCCGCGAACATCTTTCCTGTCGCGAACAACCAGGTGTTGCGCCAATGTGGGCTGGGGGCCAGGAGACGTAGCCGGTTGATCAGGGTCTCAAGGGGCGCGTCGCTGATTCGCCGGGCCGCCATGAGTTCTTGGAGTGAGCGCACGTCGAAACCGAAGCCGTCGTTCCGGGGCGCGATCAGGACCAGTCGCTGTGTGGCAGACCTAATGATCGAGTCCAGGACGTCGGAGTGGTGCCCGTCGGGCTTGAACTCGGCGTCGTTGAGGATGTGCCAGACGATGTCGCGCAGCTCCGGCTCTGTTAGAACAGCCGTGGAGTGGTCGGCCGTCTCGCTGCGCTGTTGAAGCACGAAGCCGGCGCGCTCGTGAAGCTGGTGGATGAACGGCTCGTACTTGGTCAGGAGCGTGCGGACCATCGTCGGTTTGTTGCGCTCTCGTCGTACGACGGTGTCGTAATAGCTCCAGAACAGGCTGTACCGGTCTGGTGCGATGGTCCCTGCGCCGTCGACGATGATCGACAGGATGAGTACTTGCAGCGGCGTCCGCAGCAGTTTGACGAGGTTCTCATCCTGCGCAGCGTTCCGAAGGGCCGTGACGACCTTGCCGATCCGCTCGTCGTCGCCGCTAAGGCGTACTTGGGCGGCCTTAGTTCCGAAGGCGACGGCCTCAGCGGGTGTCAGGTCGTCCAGTCCGATGGTTTCGAACGACGTCGGGTCGATGTTTTCGGTGTAGCCAACCGGGCGGGTCGTGATGACGGCGAGTAGGTCGCATCGGTCTCCCTCTGCGTTGTTGACGAACTCCACGACGCGCTCGATCGCCGTGCGCCGCGTCTCTGGCTCGGTGACCTCGTCCAGGCCATCGAATACGACTAGCCAGGGCCAAGCGCGCAGCCAGGAGGTCAGCGTTGCGGGAGTGACGGTGCCATGGTTCGACTTCTTGCTGATGTGTTCGGCCACGTATCGCATCAGCGATTGGTCGAGCTTGTGGCCTCGTTCCTCCGCGTAGTCGGCGAGGTCGATGCGCAGCGGCCAGCGCCGGTGCCGCGGGAGTTGGTGCCCCAGCCTCCGCAGCACGTCCACGGTCCCGGTGATCACGGTGTCGTGGTTGGCCGCTAGTGCCGTGGAGCCTTTGAGCGCTGCAACCCGGTATGCCTGCACGATCAGCTTGGAGATCGTGGTCTTCCCGTTGCCCGGCTGGCCGGTGAGGACGATGTGGCGCGGCCCGTCCACAGCTGTGATGTCTCGAGCTAGGAGGTTGTCTCCCCGCTCGAAGACATGCCGCAGCACGGTGCTCCTGTGGCCTCCGCCCGGGAAGGTCACGGGGAGATCGATGGCGACCTCGTGTACCGGGATGCCGCGGTTTTCGCGGTCACCGGCGTCGTCGAAGTACACGAGCCCGTCGGAGAGTAGTTCGGTGCGTGCCTGGTCAAGCAGAACCGGTTCGCTGTCCTTAAGGGCGATGTTGCCCGTGAGTTCAGAGATGAAGGTGAAGACGTCGCTGGCGGTCAAGAAGGCGTCGAACCGGCGGCGCACGCCTTCGTGCGTGCTCAACAGAGCGTCTAGCTGGTTGCCGTCCCAGAATCGGATCGTCTTGATGTGCGCGATCCGCTTGCGCCGCTGGACCCTATCGAGAATTGCATCCTGATCGTCGATGTCGCGGCTGGGGTCGTTGAGTCTGTCGCGGTAGGCCTTGATGTTCTTGCGGATGGCGTCGTGGCCGCCCGTGTTCTGAACGGGCGTGAGTGCGACGTTGGTGATGAAGACGAGCTGATCGGGCAGGGGATCGCGCGGGTCCTTCCTATCCCACTCAGCCCAGGCGTCGAGTTCCTTCTTGACCTCTCCCCACAACCACGAGGCATTGGTGGTCTCCGAGTCGGAGATCTTGTCGTGATGCTTGACCTGGAAGACGGTGTAACCGCTGAAGGTGTCTTCTGAGGGCTCGAGTGCTGAGGCGAACTTCAGGTTGCCCTCGAAGTACAGATCGCGGCCGCCGTCCTTGCCAGCGCCCATGACCTGGACACCTGGGCCGAACTCGGCGATCGCCAGCGCAGCGGCCATCGACTGAAAGGCACCGGGGCACAACAACTGCAGCTGGTGCTTCACGGACGACTCCACTGTTCGACGGACGGCTCAAGGTAGCAACGCGCAGCGACACGGCGGGTTCGACCCGCGCGGTCACCCGTCCGTCTGTCACCAGGGCGCTGCCGCGGAGCGAATCCCTACCGATTCTGTGTTGAAAGGTAGGTGCGTCGCGTTTGGAAACGTTCGGCGCATCTCGACGAATAGGCCCCGCGCCACCCTGGTCAAGAAGTTTCTGCAATTTTCGGGGGGACGGCCTCTGACCTGCGGAAACGCGCGTCCCTCCTCTGCGTCCCCCCTCCAAATCGGGGGTTTGGGGGGACGGATGCGGGGACGCCCGCTCGCGACCTTTCTGCCGTGCACAGCCACGGACGAAAGGGGAGCGAGTGCGATGAGTGTGGGTGACCAGCTCGGCCTCGACGACAACAGCGAACTGCTCGACCAGGCCCGCCAGAAGTGGCCGGCTTGGGTGGCCGCGGATCCACGGCTTGGAGTCGTCGAGGAGTTCGACGACCTCCGGGCCTGGCTGCCCTCGGTGGACAGCGCAGCCTCTGACGAGGTCCTCCTGGCGCTGGCCATGCTGGCGGCTCCGGATGGCGGCGACGACATCGCTGCTGCGGCCGCGCTCGCCAAGTGCCTGCTGCCCGGCGCGTGCCGGCTCGCCGGCTGGCTGAGCACCCTCCCTCCCCGCGAGGTCTTCCGCGACAGCCAGCCCGTCGCGGCAGGCTCCTGGTCGGCCGTCGAGCGGATCGACGAGCTGGTGGCCTCCCAGCTGTGGATCGAGGTTCGGACCTTCAAGTGGCGCCGGCTGCGCAAGGTCGCCGCGAACATCCTGATCAACACTCGCGTCGGCGTCCTCCGCGAGGTCGGGGACTTCTTCTACGTCTCCCGGGCCGACCGCACGTGGGCGAACACCACCCTCGTGGAGTTCTTCTCGTCCGGAGACTTGGCCGACGGCGACGCAGGAGTGTGGAGCGCCGCCGCGATGCCGACCGAACGGGTTGCTGGCGCCCTGTTCCACCGTCCCGAGATCCTCGCCGACGCCGGCCCGGAGCAGGAGGAGCCGTCGGCCACCGAGGAGCTGCTGGAGCTGCTGGCGTGGGCCTGCGAGAACCAGGTGATCAGCCCGGCCGACCGGTACCTGCTGCTGTGCCTGGTCGACGAGGCCGACCGGGTCGAGACCCGCAACCTTGCTCGCGGCTACGGCGGTCTGCTGAGCAACGAGGTGTCCAGCCGGGTCGCGCCGCGGGTCGGGGTGTCCGAGGCAACCGTCCGTCGCCGCGGCTCGCGCAGCATGCGCGCCCTCGCCGCGGCCGCCCCGAGGAAGTTCGGCCATGACGAATGAGCGCAACCGTGATCGCTCCCACCGCCCCACTACACATAGGCGACTGGAGGTGGTGAAGCCCATGACGAACACCCAGGACGACCGCGAGAGCCGGACGCCGGAGCAGGTTGCCGAGCTGTTCGCGATCGCCGGCCGCGAGACCGAGGCGATCGAGCAGCTCACCGGCTGCGTCGCCCAGCTGCACGAGGTCCAGGCCGCCAAGGCACAGCTGGCAAGCCTGACTCCGGCTGAGGTCCGCGCCGCGCTTGAGTTCCGCCGCGGCGGCATCGGGGAGGCCCAGTGAGCACCCAGATCTCAAGCCGCCCGGTCGGGGTCGACGAGCTCAAGCGGGCCTGGGATGCCGTGAACGCCGGCGAGTTCCGCACCGGCGTCGGCGCCGGCAAGGGACCCCGCGGCCGCGGCCCCGCCGCCGCGGACGACTGGTCGCCAGCCGCGGGGGAGCACACCATCGCGGTGATCGGATGCGCCGGGTCGGTCGGGGCCAGCACCATCGCCCTGGCTGCCGGCCTGGCTGCCGCCGGCCCGGTCCGGGTGATCGAGTGCTGCTCGGTCACCGCCTCTGGTCTCGCCGCCGCAAGCACCGCCGAGCTCGGCCTGCACCCGACCGACTGGCGTCAGGGCAAGCGCGACCACGTCCTGCTCGAGCGGGCCAGCGAGGTGCTCGCCGGCGTCGACGAGATTCCGCTGCCGATCGACGCCGAGAACGAGACCCAGCTGACCATCCTCGACGTCGGCTGGGAGGCCGGCCTGCTGCTGGCCACCGACTGCTGGCTCGCCGAGGCCGTCCGCACCGCCGACCAGGTCGTCCTGGTCACCACCGCCACCGTCCCCGGGATGCGTCGCGCCTCGGTCGCGCTCGAGCTGCTGGCCAACCACTGGCAGCCCGAGCAGATCGCCCTCGCCGTGCGTGGGCCGCGCCGCAAGAAGTGGCCCCGGGGCCTCGAGCACGCCGGCGGCCCCGCCGTACGTCGCGCCCTGGTCGCGGACCGGTGCGTGGAGATCCCCGAGGAACGCGAGCTCGCGGTCAACGGCCTGGACTCCCGGCCCGTCCCGGCCCCCCTCATCTCGGCAGCCCGTCAGCTGCTCGAGCCCGCCCACCTGTCCACCGACACCAGCGAAAGCGCCTGACCCGCACCGAGTCAAGCAAACCCAGAAAGGAAGTCCACCCATGGACGTCATGACCGCTCTCCTCCCGATGGCCGCCCAGGTCTGCCCGAAGGCGCCGCCGGGTGCCGTCGGACCCACCAACGAGATCACCAGTTACGTGCTGTGGGGCGTCATCGTCCTGTTCGGCCTCGGCATCGTGATCGCCATCGGCGCGATCATCGCCGGCCGCGTGTTCTCCCTGCCGCACGCCTCCAAGGTCGGGGTGATCTCGGTGGTGGTCGTGTTCGCCTGCGCGATCGCCTACCTGGTCCTGCCCGGCATGCTCAACGGGATCCTCGGCAAGGGCTGCATCTGATGCGGCGCGCAGCCACGAAGAAGGCCGAAGGTGCCACGGAGTGGGGCCGGCGCCGCCTGCTCGGAATCCTGGTCGCCGCCGTCGTCGTGGCGGTGCTCCTGCTCGGTGGCCTCGGCTACGCGGTCTACCTGGCCGTCGCCGGGATCGGTGAGGAAGCCAGCGCCAACACCGACGTCGCCACCGGCGAGACCGATCGCTCGACGGTGGCCCAGGGTGCCGTGCATCGCGACGAGGTAGCGGCCGAGCCGATGCTGGCCGTTCCCGAGAGCGCCGCCTTCCCGGCCGCGACCCCCAGCGCCAAGGTGCCCGTCATCAAAGTCCCGGCTGGCACCGGTGTGAACGGACCGGCGTTCGTGATGACCGGGTTCCCGCACACCCCCGAGGGCGCGATCGGGCAGCTCGCGCAGATCGACCTGGCGGTGCTGCAGTCGATGAGCCTGACCACCGCGGCGGAGGTCTACAACGCCTGGGCTCTGCCCGGCGGGGTCCGCGCCGAGGAGTGGTGGATCACCGCCAGCGTCCAGGCCTTCTTGACCAGCACCGGAATGGGCGAGGTCAAGGACCCCAGCGCCTCGGTCTCCCTCGAGCCGGCCGCCGCGCTCGTGAAGGGCACCGACGGGCCCGACTGGACCACCGTCTGCGTGCTGATGAAGGTCACCGCCTCCTACAAGCAGGAAGGCCAGATCGCCTTCGCCCACTGCGAGCGCATGCAGTGGGTCGGCGGGCGCTGGATGGTCGCTCCCGGCGCCCCGCCCGCACCCGCCCCCGCGACCTGGCCCGGCACGCAGCTGGCCCACGAGGCCGGCTGGCGCACCTGGTCGACCGACGACACCACTGACCCTGACCACATCGAAGGGGACCACTGATGAAGAACCTGACGACCGGCAACGACGACTCGCGGGCCACCCTGGTGCGCATCGGCATCCTGGTGGGGATCGCCTGCATGGTGGCCACCGTCGTCTGGCTCGGTGCTCGCACCCGGGCCGACGACGACTCCGGCGGCCCCGACGCCACCGGCGGGGACAACTCGAGCCAGACGGTCGAGAACGCATCGGTCGAGCAGGTCGCACCGGACACCGCGCCGGTCGACGGAGTCGTAATCCCGACCGGCGACGACCAGGTCGACGGCTACCCGACGGGATTTCCGGCCACCGACCTGGGCGCCGTGGCGCTTCAGGTCGAGCTGGCCAAGGCACAGCTCGGGTTCGACTTCGACCAGGCCGTCACCGTCGCCCGCCTCTACGCCAATCCCGAGGACAAGGCCGTCTTCGAGGAGCGCTCCCGCGCCGCGGTCGCGCTGCGCCGCCAGCAGGCCGGCGTCGCGAAGGAGGGCGACGTGCCCGCCCCCGCGTCGTACGCCGTCACCCCGGTCGCCTTCACACTCGAGGAGCTCGACACCGGCTACTACGCGGTGAACCTGCTCAGCTACGTCACCCTCACCACCGTTGACGGCCAGGTCAAGGACAGCCTCTACGCCGGCACCCAGCTGATGCGGTGGCTCGACGGTGACTGGCGACTGGTCCAGGGCAGCGAAGCGGACATCGAGCACCTGGTCTCGGAGGGCCAGCCGCAGGCGGTGGCGCCCGGCACCCCCGAGTTCGCGAAGGCCGGCTGGATCCGGATCAACGGAGCTCCCCAGTGAGCACCGTCATCACCGCCGTGCGCCGGGCGAGCCGACTCGCCAACGCCGCCCTGGCGCTCCTGGTGCTCACCACGCTCCTCGGAGCTGCCTCGACCCTCCAGCCTCCCGCCGCAGCGGCCAGCGAGCCGGCCGCCAGCACGGCGCACCTCGCTCCGATCGCCCCGGTGGTGGCCAGCGGCACTTTGCCGGCCCGCAACCTCAAGATGGGCTGCCCGGGGCCCGACGCCCTGTGCGATCTCGGCGGCGACGCCGTCGACTGCGCCAAGGACCCGATCGATTGCGGCAAGGACGCCGCCGGCGATGTGAAGGACGGTGCCGGCGACCTGCTGGACGGCGCGGGAGATCTGCTCCCCGACGGCTGCGGGATCCTCGACGCGATCTGCGGCAACATCGGCGGGTTGCCCGGGCTTCCGGGCGTCCCTGGGCTGCCCGGGATCCCCGGTCTGCCGAACGTCGGTGACCTCTTCGGCGGCGGCATCCCCGGTCTCGGTGACATCCCCAACCCGTTCGAGGCCATCGGCGACGTCATCGCCAAGGCCGCGGCCGACGCCTGGACCGCGGCCATGCTCGCGATCTGGAACTCCGGCCTGTTCGTGCTGCGCATCGTGCTCACGTTCAGTGAGCTGTTCTTGACTCCGGACCTGAGCGCCGACGGCCCGGGCAAGGACGTCTACGCCTTCACCCTGTGGCTGGCGCTGGCCCTGGTGGTCATCTTGGCGATGATCCAGCTCGGCGCCGCGGCCTTCAAGCGCGAGGGCAAGAGCCTCGCCCGGGCCTTCATCGGGTCCGGCCAGTTCGTCTTGGTGTGCGCCTGCTGGTTCGGGTACTGCGTCATGATCATCGCGGCGTGCGGGGCGCTGACCAAGGCGCTGATGAAGTCGCTGCTCAAGGTGCAGACCTGGCCCGACTGGGACCCGCTCGGCGGACTCGGCATCGACGACATCGCCGACGCCGGCGTGGCCACCGCTCTTGCCTTCCTGGGGATCTTCCTGTGGCTGGCCGCCATCGGGCACGTCCTGGTCTACCTGGCCCGCGCGGCGTCCCTGCTGGTGCTCACCGCCACGGGGCCGCTCGCGGCCGCCGGCCTGGTCTCGGAGTTCACCCGCTCCTGGTTCTGGAAGTCGCTGCGCTGGTTCCACGCCGCGGCGTTCACCCCGGTGCTGATGGTGATGGTGCTGGGCATCGGCGTGCAGTTCGCCAACGGAGTCGCCGCCCACCTGGCCGAGGACACAGCCAAGGCGTTCGGCACCGCGCTGCCGGCCGTGATGACGATCCTGATCAGCGTCGTCGCCCCGCTGTCCCTGTTCAAGCTCCTGGCCTTCGTCGACCCCGGCACCCCCAGCGGCGCGTCGTTCCGCCAGGGCATGGCCATCCAGGGCGGCCTCCAGGGCCTGCTCAGCGGCGGCGGCGCAGGTGGCGGCTCGTCGGCTGCGTCGACCACTGACGCCAACGGCCGCTCCTCGGGCGAGCAGAGCGCCGAAGCCTCGACCGGCGACCGGTTCAGCAAGTCGACCCAGGGCGCCCTGGGCAGCTTCGGGCCGGTCGGCCAGGCCCTGTCGACCGGCATGGGCTGGATCAACTCCGCCGGCGCGAAGGCGACCTCTCTGATGTCGGACGAGAGCAACCAGGCCGGTGTGGGCCAGAGCACCTACGGCCCCGACTTCAGCGGCCTGGGTGGACGGCAGTCCGGTGGCCAGTCCGGCGGCCAGGGCGGGACCCACCCCGGGTCGCAGAACGGCGACCGGAGCGACGAGGACTCGTCGATGCCGACCCCGCCCACGCCTCCTGCGCCGCCCACCCCGACGACGCTGCCCACCGGCGGCGGCCCCGGCGGCGGTTCAGGCGGCCAGGGCGGCGGAGGAGCTGACGCCGCTCCCAAGACCCCGGCCGCCGGCGGTGGGGGAGCGGCTGGCAGTGCCGGCGGCGCCGGCGCGGCAGCTGGCGGCATCCCACCGGTGGCGGTGTAACCGATGCGCCGACCGCCCCAGCTCGAGCACCGATCGACACCCACCGATCTCACTGACCAGAAGGGAAGCCGACGATGACCACCTACGCCGACTACCAGCGCGACCGCATCGGTTGGTTCTTCGGCCTCTCCGGAGGCCAGCTGATGTTCCTGGCGCTGGCCAGCCTGCCGGCGTTCTGGGCAATCAGCCGCGGAGCGTGGTTCTCCGCGTTTCTGTTCGCTCTGGTCTGGGTGTTCCTGCTGGCCATCACCGTGATCCCGGTGCGCGGCCGCTCGGCCACCGGCTGGGTGTTCGCCTCGACGATGTACGCCGTCGGCGGCCTGTTCGGCTGGACCTCGTTCCGCGCCAAGGCCGCCCAGGGCCGCGGCGACGACCTCGACACCCCGGACCTGCCCGGGGTCCTCCAGGGCGTCCGGATCCACGACGGCCCGCCGCACGGCTCGCAGCTGCAGCGCGTAGCGATCATCGAGGACCACGCCATGAAAACCTGGGCGGTCACGGCCTCGATCGTGCACCCGGGCATCGGCATGAAGGACACCGAAGAGCGCGCCCGCTACGGCGAGGCGCTGGCCGGGCTGCTCGACGTCGCCGGTCGCACAGAGAAGGTCGACGAGATCCTCTTCATGGTGCGCACCGTCCCCGAGGACGGCGCCGAGCGCGACCTGTGGGTCAACCGCCACCGCCGCCCCAACGCCCCGGGGCTGTCGGAGGTCGTCAACAGCGACCTGGCCCACGGCCTCACCCAGGCATCGGTGCGCACCGAGCAATTCGTGACGGTCGTGATCCCGGAGACCCGGATCGCGAGGTCGGCCAAAGAGTCCGGGGGCGGCTTCGAGGGCCGCTGCCGCGAGCTCTACCTGCTCATGGCCGAGATCGAGGCCCAGCTGCGCGGCCCGATGGGGATGACGACGGTGCGCTGGCTCACCAGCCCCGAGCTTGCGCTGGCCTGCCGGACCGGATTCGCCCCCGGCGACCGCGCCGGCATCGTCGAGGCCCTCTCGCTGCGGGAGAAGGACCCGAGCGTCAACGCCGACGTCCCGTGGGCGATGGCCGGCCCCTCGGGTGCCGACGCCACGGTGCGGCACTACAGCCACGACGCCTGGAACTCGGTCAGCGCCACCATCAAGCTGCCGACCCGCGACGTCGCGATGGGTGCCCTGGCACCGATCCTCACCCCCAGCGAGTTCGGTGAGCGGCGATCGTTCGTCGTCGCGTACCCGATCGTTTCTCAGACCAAGGCCGACCGGCAGTCCGGCAACGCCGAGTGGGCCGCCGACCTGGCCGAGGGGATGAACGAGAAGCTCGGCCGAAAGACCCGCGCCAAGCAGCGCGACGAAGCCCACAAGGCCCGCGGCCTGGACGCCAAGCTGGCCCGCGGCAACTCGCTGACCCGGCCCTACGGCGTGTGCACGGTCACCGTCCCCAAGTCGATGCGGATCACCGAGTTCGGGCGCCGCCTGGACGCCTCGGTCCGACGCGCCGGGTTCGCACCGCTGCGCCTCGACCTCGCCCAGGACGTCGGGTTCGCCGCGTCCACCATCCCCCTCGGCACGAGCCTGACCCGGAGCGGAGACGCCTGATGACCACCACCCGCCGGAACCGCCGTGGCGGCCGCGACATGGCTGCCCTGCTCTCCGACTTCGGGCACGACCTGCCCACGATCCCCACGCTCGCCCCGGAGGCCAAGGAGCCCCGGCTCTTCCGCTACGCGCCGCGCCGCGGTGCCACCCGCCGCGGCCGAGGCTGGGCTGCTGCCACCGCCCCGGCGATGGCCTGGCGGATGACCAGCGACCAGGCCCCGGTGTTCTGGCCCTTCGTCTCGGCTCCCGCCCTGCCCCCGACGGGCGCCCAGATGGGCGTCGACCAGCTCTCCGGCGGCAGCTTCTACTGCGACCCGTTCGGTTGGGTGCTGCGCGACGACGTGCCCGCGACCAACCCCAACATCTTCCAGTTCGCCAAGCCGGGAAGTGGCAAGTCCGGCACCACCAAGGCGTTCTGCACCCGGATGACGCCGTTCGGCTACCGCACCCTGGTCACTGGCGACGTCAAGGACGAGTACGAGTCGCTGTGCCGCGCGCTCGGTGTCGAACCCTTCGTCATCGCCCCCGGCTTCTGGGCCCGGGTCAACCCGCTGTCCATGGGGCCGCTCGGCGACGGGTGGGAGAAGCTCTCGGCCGAGGAGGCGCAGCGCCGCGCCACGATCATCTTCAAGCGGTGGCTCGTCCTGGTCCGAGGCCTGGTCGGCAGCATGAAGATCGACGACGAGCGCCGGGTGCCGTTCGGCCCCGACGAGAGCGACGTCGTGCGCAACGCGCTGGCGATCCTCACCGGCTACGCCGCCGGCAACAGCGTCCTGCAGGAGACGACCATCCCGCGGCTGTGGGACCTGCTCCGTAACCCCACCGAGGAGCTCGTCCGGGCCTGCGAATACGCGAACACCCGTCAGTTCCTCGACGAGACCCGGCTGCTGCGCAACGCGCTTGGCGAGCTGGTCACCGGCACCCTCGCCGGCCTCTTCGACGACTTCACCAACATCGAGGTCGACTGGCGGGCCCCGATCCAGTCGTTCAGCCTCTCCCGGCTCGACGGCCTGGGCGATGAGGCCGTGGGCATCGCGCTGCTGTGCATGAACTCCTGGGGGCGTGGTCTGCGGGAGATCGCCGAGCCAGGCGACCTGCGCATCGTGGTGCGCGACGAGGTCTGGAAGCAGATGCGCCTCGGAACCGCCGCAGTGGCGAGCTTCGACGCCGACCTGCGGCTCTCACGCGGCATGGCCGGCAAGGGCGGCGATATCCAGTTCTGCAACCTCCACAAGCCCTCCGACCTGCTCTCGGTCGGCGACGCCGACTCCCAGGCCGCGATGATCGCCAAGGACCTCCTCGAGCTGGCCGACATCAAGATCCTCGGTGCCCAGAAGCCCCGGGTCGCCCGCGAGCTCGACTCCATGCTCGGGCTCGGCCCGATCGCCCAGGACCTCGTCTCCGGGTGGGCCATGCAGGACAAGGGCCGCGCCCTGTGGTGCATCGGCGACGCCACCTACAAGGTCCAGACGGTGCTCCACCCGCTGGAGAAGAAGCTCTACTACACCAACGAGGCCATCGAGTCCGCCGCCTGAGCGCGCGCGACCTCGGGACTGACCTGTGATGAAGAAGCTGCTGCTCGCGGGACTGCCCGTCCTGATCATCTTCATGGGGCTGCCGTTCCTGGTGACGCTGATGGTGGTGATGACGACCACCGCGGCCGCCGAGTGCCGCACCCAGAGCAGCCAAGGCACCGTGCCTACCGAGCTCGGTGACCTCGGAGCCATCGACGGCCCGGTGGGCGGCCCGGTCAACGGCAAGATCACCATGGCGCAGGCCAACATCCCGCGCCGCTCCGGCCTCGACGGGTTCCGGGCCTCCATGCCCAAGGTCCTGTCCAAGAACCCCGAGTTCGTCACCCTCAACGAGGCCAGCGGCTGGAGCCTGGAGCAGATCGAAGCCGCCACGCCGGGCTACTCAGCCTTCCGGGTGGCAGCCCCGGCCGGCACCGGCACCGGCGCCGAGCAGGCCATGGGCAACGTCGTGCTCTGGAAGAGCTCGACCTGGACGAAGGTCAACGGCGGCCGGGTCCAGCTCGTCGACGACGACAAGACCTTCTACGACGGGCGTCCGGTCACGTGGGACCGCTTCGCGACATGGGTGATGCTGCGCCGCGCCGACGGCTCCGTGGTCTCGGTGGTCTCCACCCACCACATGACCAACCCGCACCGTTGGCCGAAGCAGCACGGCAACCCGCCGCTGACCCGGCCCCAGCAGTACGGCGCCGGAATGGTCATCCTGCTGCAGCTGCGCAACTCGCTGGCCGCCCACGGTCCGGTGCTGATCGGCGGCGACATGAACACCCAGGCCTCCTACACCAACATCCCCTGGACGGCGGCCGCGAAGATGAAGGCCGCCGGCTACGGATGGCACAACCACGGCGTCGACTTCATCTTCTTCCCGCACCACCAGGGCGCCCGCCTCGAGCAGGGCTGGGACGGCACGATGGTGTCGGACCACCACTGGCTCTCGGCTCGCATCGCGATGAACGGCGCCGGCCCGGAGAGCGCGCCCGAGACCACCACCACGACCGACGGGATCGTGCCCGCGGCGACCACCGCCCGGACGTCCGCCGAGCCGCCGGCCCGCGACGTGCTCGCCCAGCTGATGCGGCTGCGGTTCGCGTCCAACTACCCGACCATGACCGCCGAGCAGGCCCGCAACGCGATCACCATCGCCCAGGTCGCCCGAGACCTCGAGATTCCCCGCTACGGGCTGCAGATCGCGATCGCCGCCGCGATCCAGGAGTCCAAGCTGGTCAACCTCACCGGAGGTGACCGCGACTCCGGCGGCCTGTTCCAGCAGCGCCCCTCGGCTGGCTGGGGAAGCCGGGCCGAGATCACCAACCCCCTCCTCGCGGCCCGCGCGTTCTTCGGCCAGGCCCAGCACACCGGCAACCCCGGCCTCCTCGACATCCCCGGCTGGCAGAACATGCCGCTCACCCAGGCCGCGCAGGCCGTCCAGCGCTCGGGCTACCCAGACGCCTACGCCCAGTGGGAGGACGTCGCCGGCGACATCACCGATCTGCTCGGCGGCGACCTGCCGGACCTGCCCGGCTCTGACTCCGAGGGCTCCACCACGAACGTCGCCAACTGCCAGGGCGAGACCGTCAACCCCATCACCGTCGGCACCCTCAACCTGCTCGGCGCCGGCCACACCGACAAGCCGGGGGAGCGGCCCGGGTACGACACCTGGGACAAGCGACTGCCCGGCGCCATGCGCACGATCGAGAACGCCGGCATCTCGATCGCCGGCCTCCAGGAGGTGCATGGCCCGCAGGCCCAAGCGCTGGAGAACCAGTACGCGGCCAAGTGGGGGATCTACCCGGCCAGCGGGAAGGCACAGAACCGGGTGATCTGGGACCACAACGAGTGGGAGCAGACCGACGGGCGCCTCGTCGACATCCCGTACTTCGGCGGCAAGGACGTCGGCATGCCCCTGGTACAGCTGACCTCGACGACCACCGGGCAGCTGATCTGGGTCTGGAGCATCCACAACCCGGCCAACACCCACGGGAACGCCGCCGGGCACCGCCAGGAGGCGCTGCGCCTCCAGCTGGCCACGATGACCGAGCTCGCAGGCACCGGCACCCCTTCGGTGATCCTCGGCGACTTCAACGACGGCAAGGACGGCAGCAACTCCTCGCACTGCGCACTGACCCCTGAGCTGAGCAACGCCTTCGGCGGCTCTGCCGACCCCTGCAAGAAGCCCAAGCAGGACGCGCCGATCGACCACGTCTACGGCGCCAACCTCACCTGGGCCAGCGCCGCGGTCGACACCATCACCCAGGCCAGCAAGATCGCCGACCACCCGCTGGTGACCGCCACCACCGCCGGCAGCAGCGCCGGGTGCGCAGTCGACTCCGGCACCGCGGAGGCCAAGTACAACCTCGGCCCGGTCAAGCCGCAGCTGACCCAGCTGGTCAACATCCTCGGCCCCATGTTCGACATCAAGACCGTCGGCGGCTACCGCGAGAGCGCCACCGACCCCAACGGCCACCCGGCCGGGCTCGCGGCCGACTTCATGGTGCCACTCAACGCGGCGGGCCGCGCGCAGGGCGACCGTCTCGCCGCCTACGCCAAGGCCAATGCCCAGAAGCTCGGCATCGACTACATCATCTGGTACCAGCGGATCTGGTCGGTCGCCCGCGCAGGCGAGGGCTGGCGGCCGATGGAGGACCGGGGGAGCGCTACCGAGAACCACCTCGACCATGTCCACATCAACGTCAAGCCCGGCGCCTCCGTCCAGCCGGTCGGCCTCGAGGGCGCCTCCTGCGACGAGGTCGTCTATCCGGTGCCCGCGCAGTATGTCGGAACCGACAACCACAACTGGCACGAGACCGGCCCTTACTGGTCCAGGTGGCACACCGGCACCGACTTCTCCGCACCCTGCGGAACCACCGTCTACGCCGCCCACGCCGGCACCATCGAGATCGACACCACCCAGCGTTCCTGGGCTGGGCCGCAGCTGGTCAAGGTCACCACCGGCGCCGGGTCCCTGACCACGTGGTACGCCCACATGGCGACCGTCAGCGTCAGCCGCGGCCAGACCGTCGCAGCCGGCGAGCCGATCGGCCAGGTCGGCAAGGAGGGCAACGTCTCCGGCTGCCACCTCCACTTCGAGGTCCACCTCAAGAACGGCTCCATCTACGACCCCGACAACGTCGACCCCTCGACCTGGCTCGCAGAGAACGCATCACGCCCGAGTCACGCCGTGTGATCGCACCGGAGCCCTGACAGCACATAGGTGACCAGCGAGGCCCAACGACCCACGACCGCCTGGAGGTGGCCAGACCGATGCAGCGTGAGCGACGACGAGACCCCTACCCGTGGACCTGGGAGATCCCCGTAGCGGTGGCCTTGGCGACCCTGTTCATCATCGTCATTGGCATCCAGCTCGGACGATCAGTCGCCAACCTGGTCGCCGGCGCCGGATGGACATGGCCCGACGCCAACGCCGGCGCGTTCCCCTCACCCATCGGCACCGCCTTCTGGACCAGCCTTCCCGGCGTCCTCGGCGGACACGCCGACGCCGGGCTGCCCAGCCCCACCCCCGACGGTCTGGCCGGTAGCGGCCTGGTCTGGGTCAGCCTCGCCCTGACTGAGGTCGCGCTGCTCACCGCGACCATGTGGCTCGGCGCGTGGGCCTACCAGCGCTGGGGCCCGGGCCGCATGCGCGGCATGGCGACCGCAGCCGAGGCCGAGAAGCTGCTCGGCGTCACCCGGCTCCGCAAGGTCGCCGGCATCGTCCGCCCGGACCTCTACGGCAAGCACGCCGCCGCGACAGCAGCGCCGGTCCAGCGCACCGCCGGCGACCTCACCGAACAACCCGGCCCGCAGCTGGGCCACGGCCTCAGCCCGTGGCTCCTGCATGGCCGGCGAACGAAGGAAGACCGATGAGCAACGAGACCCCACTGCAGGACAACCCGACACTTCGCACCCGCGGCCGCCGCCTGGGCGGCATCAGCTGTCGCCGCCGCGGACACCGGCCGGTCCTCGTCGGGCGCCACTACTACGTGGCTGCCGGCCAGGTGGAACTCCTCTGCGAGGCGCGCGACCTGCTGTCCGACACCTCTTTCCCGCTCCTCGGCCGCCGAAAAGAAGAACGCCACGGCCGTGCGGTGATCTGCCGTCGCTGCCTCGCCCCGTGCGGGGACACCGTTCCCGAGGTGGCGCGATGAAGCTGAGGTTCGACCCCTGGGACGTGGGCTGGCGCATCGGTGATGCCCACGAGCCGCGAGGCGGCGAGCTGTGGGTGCCGTGGGACCGCACCGCCGGCGTAATCGGCCCGCAGGGATCCGGCAAGACCCTTGACCTGCTCACCCCTGCGCTGCTCGGCGCTCCGGGTGCCGCCCTGGTGACACTGACAAAGGTCGAGGACCTGCTGCTCAGCCTCACCGAGCGTTCCCGCGACGACCGGCCCTGCGTGGTGCTCGACCCCTTCGGCCTGGCCGAGGGCGTCGTCGACGAGCTGATCTGGGACCCGATCGCCGGCTGCGTGGACCCCAAGGTCGCCGAGCGGCGCGCCAAGGCTTTCACCGCCGGCACCGTCAAGGGCGCGATCACCGGCGGCACCGGCGACGATGCTGCGCGGTTCTACGCCGCCGAGTCCGCGAAGGTGCTGCAGGGCTACTTCCACGCCGCGGCGCTGACCGGTAGGACGCTCGAGGACGTGCTGCAGTGGGTCGCCAACCCCACCGCAGCCACCCAGCCGATGGAGATCCTGCGGCGGCACCCGCACGCCGAGCCGTTCTGGCACGGCCTCCTGCACGGTGCGCTGAACGGTGACGACCGCACCGCCGGCAACACCGTCACCACAGTGCAGCAGGCGGTCTCGCTGTTCTTCCAGGCCGACATCCGCCGCCGCTGCATTCCCAGCCCCGGACGTCCCGCCACCGACCTCGCCGACGTGATCCGTCGACGCGGCACCATCTACCTGCTCGGCCGCGAAGACCCCTACGCCTCGGCCAGCCCCCTGATGACCGCCGTGGCCGAGCACGTCTTGGACACCGGCCTGCTGCTGGCCAACAGCTCACCGTGGGGCGGCCGGCTGTGCCCGCCCCTGGTCTCGGTGCTCGACGAGCTGCCGTCGACCGCGCCGCTTCCGACCCTGCGCACCCGAATGGCCAACGAGCGCGCCCTGGGGCTGTCGTTCATCTGGGCCGCCCAGACTCGGCCCCAGCTGACCAGCATCTTCGGTGAGCACGAGGCCCGAGCACTGCTCGGCCTCACCAACGCCCTGGTGATGTTCGGCGGCTCCAAGGACGTCGCCTTCAACCAGGAGATCTCCGACCTCCTCGGAACGGTCCGCATCGGGCGGGTCACCCACTCCACCGGCGGAGCCAGTGGCGGTGGGCGCAGCTTCTCCGGCGACGACATCCCGATCATGCGGCCCGAGGAAGTCCGGCAACTGCCCGAACGCCAAGCTCTGGTCGTCGCCGAGAACGGCAAGCCGATCATCGCCAAGCTGCACCGCTGCGTCGAAGGCAAGGCCGGGGAACGCCTGCTGGCCGACCAGCGGGCGCTGCGCGAGCGCCTCACCAACGACCGGCGCATGGTCATCACCCCCGAGGCCCGAGCCACCGCCGCGCTCGTCGAGGCACGCCGTCTCGGCTTCGTCGACGACGAGACCGACCACGCAAGGAGTGAACTGTGACCACAGAGCAGCAGACCCGCCGGGCGGCACCCACGCTGATGGTCTTCCCGTTCCCCGTCCCCGGGGACCACGTCCGCCTCGCCTACCGCGAGCTCCACATCGCCATCAACGGGACCGAGGAGGAGAAGAAGGCCCTGGGTAACCACGCGCTGCTGTCGCGGCCCTGGGAGCCGTCGACCTGCCTGGACCCCGAGCTGCGTCACGACCTGTGGGAGTGGCTCGAGGACGTCGTGATCTGGCTCAACCGCGAGTACACCTGGGACGTCTCCGGGCTCATCCCCAGCTGCTGGCCTCTGCACCCGCACCTGGTCCACGAGATCGCCGTCCTTGCCGACCAGCGCCGGCGGGCCGGCCTGGCGATGACCAGCGACGCGCTCGAGGAGTGGCACCGCTACTGCCTGGCGGCGTTCACCGACCGGATGCGCAACAGGCTGCGCACCCACTGCGACGACGAGCACAAGAGCTGGCCGGCCAAGCCGCGCCACAGCGAGCACCTGGCCGACGCCAGCCGCCAGCGCCGCGAGAACACGTTCGCCCACGACATCGACGCTCTGCCCGTCAACCGGCGGGCACACGAACAATCGCCGGCCGGTCCACCGCGGCTCGGCCTCGTCGACCTCGACACCGGCGAAATCCACGACGACGAGCTGGGCGGCGCTCTGCCGCGCACCCGCACCGAGAAGGGACCCCGCGAATGATGCAGATGAACGAACGCTCCGAGGCCATCCGCCGAGCCCAGCGCGCCCTCAAGGCTCTCGGCGAGCACCCGCGCTCAAGCAAGAAGGAGCTCGGCCACGCGCGCGAACACGTCAACGCCTGCTACTCCCACGGCTCGGGTGAGTACGTGTGGAACGCCGTTGCACAGGTCGAGGCGATGGCCAATCGCCGATACGGCGTACCGAGCACAGAGGAGCAGCGTCAAATGGTCGAGGCGACCGAGGACCTCGAGGAGCCTGCGACAGCCGCCCGCGGCCGAGCGGCCGAGGACCGCGCAATCCCATCGACGTCGGCGACCCCAGACGTGGAGCTCGCGCCCACTGCATCGCGATGAAGTGGGCACGACGGGCTCAAGACGGCGTTAGAACGCCGCTGAGAGAACGGCAACCCCTGCCAGCGGGTAGTCACACACCGCTTCGTTGTGGGAGAGCCATTCTGAGCGTTCTCGCCCCTTCGACCTCCCAGGCGTAGGACTGATGCCGGATCAGCTGACCTCAGCGCTCCTCATCGTGGTGACTATCGGCTACCTCGGCGGAGCCGTTCTGTTGATCGTGGCGCTTGCGAAGGTCCTGCTCGCCTGGTCGGTCAGCTGGCGCACCAGCGCGCAAACAAGCCCGGTCGACGTCCTGCTGCAGCAGCGGGCCGCCGCGGCGATGGCCGCCGTCGCCGCAGTCGCGAACGTCCCGCCTCCGGCAACCGACGTCGTTGCGATCCTGGGCGCCCCGGTCGCCGGGGAAGCCGATGGGACCGTGGGCGATGGTGGTCTCGCGGTGACCCGCTTCCGGGCTGGTCGTCCCCCCACCGTGGTGTTCGCGCGGGCCGCGCTCACCGGCCTCAGCGCCCGCGCAGTGCAGAGCCTGGCCGCCCACGAGCTCGGCCACGTCATCCGCCGCGAGCGCAGTTCGGCCGCGGCGCGGTACTCGTGGCTGGTCGGTTACCTACTCCTCGTGTTGGCAGGCGCTGGTCTCACTGCAGCTGCTCTTGCGGCCTCGCCCCAGCTGGCCGGCCCCTCATTGCTGGCCACGATGAGTGCGGCCGTGGCGTTTCTCGGTCTCCGCTTCACCTTCGACCGGCGCGAAGAGGCCACCGCCGATCTCTTCGCCATCGACCTGACTCGCGACCTGGACGCGGCCGCCGAGCTGATGCGGTTCTACGAGAAAAGCCTGGCGCGGCCGACGCCCGACGGCGGCCCCGCGTGGTCGCGGCTGGAGCGGCGGTGGTTCGCAACCCACCCCGAGCCGCAGGCGCGGCTCGCAGCCATGCGCAGTCGCCTTGGGTGACTTCTCGAACGCGGCGGCGAAACACCTCTGGTAGCAGCCGGGCCGACCTCGTTGGCCCGTTCAGCGGCTGGCAGCCGACGTAGTCCATCCGGTCGGCCGCGGCCTGGGTAGACCCTGGCTTCTTCGCTGCGTGAGGATGACGATCGTGACTCCAACCGATCTGGGACCAGTTTGGCGGCAGCACAATTGCTCACGTGAGCACAGGACCTTTCTGACGATGGCGAAGTGCATCTGGAACGACGCTCCGTGGGTCTCCGGCGAAGGAGCTATCGCGTTGGTGGCGTGCAGACCTTCTGGGCCTGTCAGGTACCGGCACGGAGCCGTGTCCCTGCACCAGACGGCTGATAGTGCGTTGGAGGCCAAGACGTTGATCGACGAGACCGGCTGCGGAGGCCGCTGTCACCGCGACCACAGGATCGTGCAGCTGGTCTTACCGTGACGCCAGCCTGCGGGCTTCCGGAGCGGGTCACCGGCGAGGGGTACCGCGGCGGGGCGGCCGCGGACGGTTCACGTCCTGCCGATCTCGTGCCACGCCCGGCGACTGGGTCGGCGCCGGGGTGCTTTCGCCGGTGTCGATCGGGATCTCGAGGCGGGACACGATC
This sequence comes from Nocardioides sp. 31GB23, assembly GCF_040012395.1. NCBI lineage: Bacteria > Bacillati > Actinomycetota > Actinomycetes > Propionibacteriales > Nocardioidaceae > Nocardioides > Nocardioides sp. 31GB23. Next base: position 26,917 of record NZ_JBDYKJ010000051.1, read on the forward strand.
CGGTAGCGCAGGTCACGCGCAGGGCTGTCGCCCAGGGGCTTCTCAGCGACCAGGCCGCGCGTGGCGGCGCCGACGTCTTGACCCTGCTCGTGGGCCTGCTGCAGCATCGCGGCGGTGGCCGGCCAGTCGCCCTGCTCGAGCAGCCGCGGGTCGAGCTCGCGAGCCAAGGTGGCCCACCGCTCGGCGGGGGTCTTCTCGGCCGCGGCCGAGAGCCGTGTGCGAACCTCGCTGCTCTTGTGGAGCTCGGCCAGTGCCGCCTTCCGCGGGTCGGCATCCCAGGTCTTGATCGCGTCGCGCAGGTCGCGTCGCGCCTGCAACTGGGAGAGCTGCAGCCGGGCCCGGACCTGGTTGACGCCCGGCTCCCAGGCGCGGCTGGGACGTGCCGAGATGACCCGCATGGCGGCCAGATGTGCCTGCTCCGGGGCGAGGTTGTCCAGCCGCTCGGTGAGCAATTGGTCACCGAGCGAGCGGAAGGCGGGCTGGCCGCTGGCCACCGCGGCAGTGAGCGCGGCGGGCCCGCGCTGGGCGAGTAGGTCGGCGGGGTCGAGGCCGTCGGGGAACCGCGCGAAGCCGGGGTCGAGGCCGTGCGGGGTGAGCATCCAGAAGTCGCGCTCGGCCGCGACCTGGCCAGCGAGGTCGGCGTCGGTGGCCACGATCGGGTCTCGGCCGACTGCAGCCAGCTGGGCGGCCTGCTCATCGGTCAGCGACGTGCCGAGGGGCGCCACGCCGAGGTAGAGGCCGGCGCTGGCCAGCGTGACCGCCACGGCGTCCATCGGGCCCTCGACGATCACTGGGACCGCACCCTCGGCCAGCAGTTCGTCGACGACACCGAATAGCTGGGCGCCCTTGTGGAACAGCGGGGTGGCGGCTGTGTTGAGGTACTTCGGGCCGCCCTTGTCGGCGTGGGTGAGGTCGGGCCGGCGGCGGCCGACGAAGCCGAGCACTTCGCCCTGGTGGATCACCGGGAACATCACCCGGTCGCGGAACCGGTCGATGAGGCGACCGGTGCTGGCCTCGGTGGCGACGCCAGTGGCCACCATCTCGGCGTCGCTGACACCGCGGCCGCGCAGGTGGTCGACCAGGTTGGTCCACCCGGCTGGCGCCTGACCGGGACGGAACCGCTCGTCGCCGGCGAGGTCGATGCCGAACCGTCCGGTGAGGTAGTCGCGGCCCCACGAGTCGGTGAACCGGGCCTCGAAGAAGGCCCGTGCCATGTCGTTGATCTCGAGCATGCGCTCACGCGAGACGGGGGAGGAGTGCCACTCGTCGGCCCGCTGGTACATGACCCGGAGGTCGGCGTCGGTGGGCTCCAGTCGGCTGCCGCCGAGGTCGCGGATGTAGGCGGCCAGCGTCAGGTCGGGCTCGACGAACTGGTCCTCGTCGACGTCGACCAGGTCGCCAGCGACGGCGTCGACCACGTGCTCGTCGGCCACGTGCTCGTCGGCCGCGTGCTCGTCGTACGGGCCGGGGTCCTCGGCGAGCGGCCAGTCGGCCCAGTCGGGGTCGGCGGCGTGGTCGACGAGCGTCTCCGGGTCCGGCTCGATCCCGTCCCACAGCTCTGCGGGTGGTTCGTCGGGAGCGGTCTCCAGCGCGATCGAGGTCCGCCAGACCAGCGCCTGGCACTCGTCGACGCCCTCCCAGCCGTCGCTCGGCATCGCCCGCCCGGCACCCAGCAGAGCCTCGACCTGCCAGCCGCGCTGCACGCCGTGGTCCACGTTCGCGACGAGCGCGGGCCACCAGGTGCTGGCCTGGATGCTCGCGGCGCGCTCGGGACCGAACAGATCCGCGAGCCGCGGAGTCCACTCGGTGGTGACGCTCTCACCGTGGGAACCGTCGCCGATCTGGGAGGCAACGGCCGGGGTGAGCTGACGGGCCATGCGCCACCACACGGCCGCCGCGGCGTGCTCATCGGGCAGCGGCCCGGCCGGGTGATCGGCCGCAGTGGCGGTGCGCAGCAGCTCGTGGGCGGTGACGGCCGCGCGGGACATCGCGGCCAGCCGCTCGGCGAGCAGCGGGGTGAACTCGTCGTCGCGGACCTGCGGGGCCAGCGAGTAGAGCAGCTGGCGCCATTCCTTGAGCGCCGGCGTGTGGTCGCCGGTGACGGCGCGGTTGAGCCGTCGCTGCCAGGTCGCGGAGGCCTTCTGCAGCTGCGGTGCACCGGTTGGTCGCCGGTCGTCGACCGGGACCCGCATGGCGGCCCGCCAGACCTCGACGTTGGCGACCGTGGCGGCCTCGGGCCGGAGGCCGTTCTGTGCCCACGCCGGCAGTGCTGCCTGGTCGGTCGCCCGCGTTCGGACCTGGTCGGCGAGCTGCTCGACCAGGTGAGCGCGCTGGGAGAGGTAGGCGCCCCAGTGCGGGTCCTCAGCCAGGCGGGCCGGGACCGCGGGCATCCACGGCAGCGGCCCTGCGCCGGCGTTGCGCAGGCCGGAGGCGTCCAGGCGCCAGTCGAGGACCGCGGCGCGGTCGTGCGCGGTCTCCAGCTCCCGGTCGCCGGCGGCCGCCCGGAGCGCGTCGACAGGGTTCTCGCCGGCCGCGCCGAGCAGCAGCAGATGGGCACGCAAGGTCGGCCAGGCGGCCTCCTCCGAGAGCCCAGGGACGAGCGTCTCGACCGCGTTGTCCAGGGCATCGACCACGTTGATCGGGGCGCCGTTGGCGTCCTGGCCAACGTGGTCATGGCGCAGGAGATCCTCTGCGGCGACGTAGAGGCTGTCGAGGTAGCGCTGGGACGCCTCGCCGAGCCGGGTGGCCGGATCGGCCTGCTCGCGCAGCAGGCTGGTTGCGGACCGCTGCGTGTCGTCGCGCGCCAGCACCGACTCGAGGATGTCAGTCGGCGTGAGCGGCCGGACCAGCGTCGGGTGGATCACCGAGTGCGGGTCGCCGTCGCCGACGACCTCGAGGTAGACGTGGTTCGCGTGCGCGCCGCGGGTCATCATCGTGTAGAGCTGCTGGCGCGACTCGCTGCCGGTGGCCAGGCCGTGCATCGTGTCGGCGGTGACGCCCTGGGCGGTGTGCACGGTGCACGCGTAGCCGAGCTCGGAGGATCGGGCGACGTAGTCAGCGGGCAGCCGCACGGTGCGGCCGTGCTGGGTGTGCTGGACGGTCAGGTCGCCGCCGTCGTGGATCTCCAGCACGTTCCAGCGGTCGCCGTTCTTCACCCAGTCGGTAGCCGAAGTACGCAGGCGACGGTCGTTCTCGCGGGTGATGATCAGTTCGCCGATCGAGGCCTCGTTGCCGTCGGCGAGCCGGCGGACCGGGCCGCTGGCGGACTCATGGTCGGGGTCGGCCGGGTCGATCCCCTCGAGCCGGTGGGCGCGGGCCTGCTGGTTCAGCTCGCTGACCAGGTCGCGGGTGGGGGCGAGCATGATCGAGTCCAGGCCGGCGGCACGGTCGGCCTGCCAGGCGGCGAAGACGTCCTCGGTCATGGTGGCCAGGTCGCCGACGTGGACGCGGTCGCGGTCGAGGTAGAAGCCGAGCGACTCGGGCTTGCCCTCGCGCAGCGCGAGCGAGGCGGCGCCCTCGGCGGGGTCCTTGAACCGGACGAGCTCGGTCAGCTGCAGTGCTCCGTGAGTGGCGCGGATGTCGCGCAGGACGCCGCCGGCGCCGATCGCGGAGAGCTGCTGGTCGTCGCCGATCAGGCGGACGCTGCCGCCGCGCTCGAGGATGTAGGACACCGCCGCGTCCAGCGAGAGGGTGTCCGCCATCCCGGCCTCGTCGATGACCACGAGGGTGGAGGCGTCGATGCCGGCGACCCAGGCGGGCATCGCGGCGCCGGACTCGCGGGCCTGCTCGAGCGAGTGGGTTAGTTTGGCCAGGGTGTCGGTCTGGGTGTCGATCTGCGAGCGGAGCGCGTCCGCGGCCGCCGCTGAGGGAGCCAGACCGATGATGGTGCCGCCACCATCAGCCCAGGCGCTGGCCAGGGCTCGCATCGCGGTGGTCTTGCCGGATCCGGCGGGCGCGATCGCCAGCTGCAGCCGGGCACCGGAGGTGGCCATCTCGCGGACCAGCGTGGCCTGTCCGGCGTTGAGGGTGATGCCGTTGGCGGTCGACTCGAGCAGCGCCAGGTCGACCGAGGACGGCTCGACGGCGTACCCGTCGTGGCGGCCGGCGACCTCGACCAGACGCTGCTCGGCGGCGAGTACCTTGCCCGAGGTGAACAGCACGGCGCCGCTCTGGGTGTAGACCGAGGCCCCGTCCGCGCGCCGCAGCTCGACCAGTTCGCTGATGGCGTCCCAGGGTCGGGCCATGCTCACCGAGCGGCCGTCGAGGACCTCGCTGACGAGCAGTTCGACGACCTGGGAGACCTGGTTGGTGGGCACGTTGGCGCCCCGGACCTGCCGCTGGGCCTCGGCGTAGACGTGCCAGAACTGCCAGGTGCTCCGAGCTCCCTCCATCGTCGCCACGATCCGGTCGGTCGTCTTGGCGAACCAGGCCGAGTCGGCCAGCGACCGCGCTGCGCCCTTCGGGTTCAGCGCCCCGTGGACCATCTGCTTGACCCGTTGAGGGGTGCCCAGCGCCTCGATGGCCTCACGGCTCCAGGTCTCGCGCTGCTCGGCCAGCGAGCGCGGCTCGTGCTTGGCCTCGCGGGTCTCCAGCGTCGCCTGCTGGGACAGCTGGATGGTCTCCACCGGCGTCGGCGGGCGGCCGTGGGTGGCATGGAACGCGGCCGCGAGGACCTTGCGGCGGTCCTCGACGCTGGCGCGGCGCTTAGAGAAGCGGCGGTTCAGCTCGGGGTCGACGCCGACGATCTCGCGCACCGGCCGCTTGCGGGCGTCCTCGTTCGGCCGCTCCTTAAACCGCACGCCGAGGGCGTCGACCAGGTGCCGCTCGAGCGCGGTGTTGTAGGTCTCCGAGGCCGAGACCACCGCCTTGTGCAGCGGCCGGCCATCGATGGCCAGCCACTTGCCGTCGAGCGTCTGGACCTTGTTCGCAACGGCGACGTGCGTATGCAAGTCAGGGTCTCCCGCGCGGGAGTCGCGGTGGGTGAACGCCGTGGCGACCAGGCCGCGGACGTCGACCTGGCGGACGCCGTTGGTGCCCCGGCGGGTGAACAGTGCCTTGGATTCGATGAAGCCCAGCGCGTCCTTGATCGCCGCCTGGTGGGCCCGCTCGATCACCGCGGCGGTCTTCGGGTCGGAGATCGCCCACAACACCGAGACGCTCTTGACCGGGGAGAAGGTCAGGTCGTAGCCGGCCACCGCGTTGGTCTTCGCTCGGGAGTGCCTGGCGATCGCGGCGGCCAGCTCGCGTGCGTCGGCGGGTTCGCGGCCGTGCTCAGCACGGAAGAACTCGGTGCCGACCTCGGTTCGGACCTTGGCCCGGTCGGCCGCGGGGACCGGCCAGTCACCCGGCAGGCCGGCGGCCTCGTTGAGGGCCGCGATGCGCTTGGCGACCTCGATCCGGAACGGGCTGATGTCGTTTTCGTAGACCTTGTACGGCGTGCCGAGCTGGCGGGCCGTCTTGTAGTCCGCGTCGGTCGGCCGGTCGACGCCGTCGCGGCCGATGCGCAGGTCCAGGTCCTTGGTCCGCTGGGTGGCCAGCGGGTGGTGACCGGAGCCGAACAGGCTCTGCATGTGGTCAGCGGTGACGACGTCGCCGGCGTCGAGCCCTTCGAGTCCCTCCATGCCGGAGCCGACCCACACGCCGGGAGTCTCGCCCCTCTCGGTGTAGTAGCTCGCGAGGCCGGTGTGGCCCTTATCCGTGGCGTCCATCGCTGCGACCTGGCGGGTCAGGTAGTCGTACCCCGACCCCGCCGTCAGCTTGTGGAGGCTCATCGTCACGGTCACCTACGTGCGCGCGGGCGCCCGCTGCGATCACTTCCGGTCGGATTGCTGATGTGTTCTTTCTATTCGGCAGACCGAGAATGCAAGAGGTGTGTGGCACTTGGAAGGTCGCGGAAATCTGGGGGGACGCTGAGGGGTGTCGGTGACGGCTGGGGCGTCGGGTCGGGCTGCGGGAGTTGAACGGGCTGGCTGGGGTCGAGGTTGGTGGGTTCGGAAGGCTTCTTGGCCGGAGGTGATCGCACGGGGACCGGGATTTGTCGTAGGTGACTGTCAGAGTCCATGTCGACACGGAGTGAGGACCGATGAGTCAGCAGACGATCAAGCAGCAGGCGCGGCGTACGGCGCGGGAGATGGCCGACAAGAGGCGGCGCGAGCGTGAGGAGCGCGAGCGCCGGGTGGTCGACCTGGCCGAACAGGTCATGGTGGCGATCGGCCAGCGGGACGCGGCGGTGGCCGAGACCGAGAAGCGCGCTGGGGATGCGCTGCGGGAGTTGACCGAGGTCGAGGGGCTGTCCCTGGGCGAGGCGGTCGAGTGGTGCGGCGAGACGATCACCGTGCGGGAGGCGACGCGGCTGCGGCGGCTGGCCGCACCGGCCGGCAGCGCGGAGACCGAGGGCGGCCCGGCCGCCGAGGGGGAGCCCGACGCGGCGGCCGAGAGCGGGGGAGCGGGTGCCGGCTCGGCGGCTCGATGACGCCGGCCTCGCGGCGGTCGCGGCGGCGCTCACAGACCCGGCGGTGCTCACGCGCTACCGGGCGAAGGTGGCCACGGTGCCGGGCAGTGAGTGCCTGTGGTGGACCGGGGCGGTCTCGGGTCGGTCCGAGCGGGAGCGCACCGACGGCGGTGGCCATGGCCGGTTCTGGTACGCGCCGGGTCGGGTGATCATCGCCCACCGGTTCGCGTACGCGGTGATGCACGGTGTGGACGCGCTCGCGGAGGCGCGGCTGCTCGGGCACCGCTGTCACAACCCGCTGTGCCAGCGGATCGCGCCGGAACACGTCGTGGTCTCGACGGCGCGCAAGAACCGGCAGGAGTGGGCCGTCCAACGGCGACTGCCGTACAGCCCGCTGGCCGACCCGCGCGGGCCGCGTCGGCGGGCTCGGGAACTGCGTGACCTGGCGCGTGAGGACCCGCAGCTCGTAGCCGACGACCTCACGCGGCTCCAGGAGCTGCTGGGCGAGCAACTGACCCTGTGGTGACCAGCCGGACGCAGAGGGCCGCCCCGCACCGATGGCACGGGCGGCCTTGCGGTTGTTGGTCAGCCGGGCTCGCCGTCTAGGAGCCGACCGAGCGTCTCCCACAGGTCGAGGTAGCCGTCCGCGTCCTCGGGCGACTGCTCGCCCCACTTGGCGTGAAGAGCGCGAATGCGGTCGAGCCGGTCGAGCCGGTCAGGCAGCGCGGTGCGGGCAGCGGCCATGAACTCCACGTCGGCGGCGTGGCCGGTGGTCTCGAGGCCGAGCCGGTGACGGTGGCCGGTGTAGTAGGCCGCGAGGATGTTGTCCGGGATCAGGGCGTCGGCGGCGGTGGCACGGATCTTGTCGCCGTCCGGAGTCCAGGGGCCGGGGGTCGCGCGCTCCTCCAGGGCGCGGAGGCTGGCGTCGTCGCTCATGCGGGCTGGTCCTCTCGTGCGGCGGCCAGGTCGAGCCGACCGGACGCGGCGGTGGCCACGGCGGTGATCCGGGCGGCCAGTGCGCGCAACTCGGCGGGCGTGCCCTGGATCGCGACCACTTCGTCACCGGCGAGGGTCAGGACGGGCTGGCGGTGCTCCCCGGCGCCGATCCAGTCGTCGCCGGGTGTGAACACCTGGACGCTGGTCTCGCGGGCGGCCAGCCACTCGATGTGCGCGCTCACGGGGTCACCTCGGCGGGCGCGGTGCCGATGAGGCGGCGGAACGCCTCGATGTCGGCCTCGAGGGAGAACAGGCGGCGGCGGTGCGTGTCGCTCTCTGCGGCGACCTCGGTCAGGACCTCGGCGAGGCCGTCGAGGAACGCCAAGACGGCATCGGCGGTGACGGTCTCGCGCAGCGCCGTCCACGGCTTCGGGACGCGGCTGCTGGCCGCGTACGGCATCCGCGTCATGGCGGCGAGGATGCGGCGCTGGTCGCGCTCGCTGATCACGGTGCCGGTCGGCTCCGGCTGGGTCTGCTTGGACATCACTGCTCCTGTTCGGTGGTGGTGCGGTGGGCGTACTCGGCGTGCAGGGCGTCCAGCGCCGTGGCGACGCTGGACAGGGCCGCGTTCAGGTGGGCGCTGGCGGTCTCGGGGGTCCAGCGGCGCACGTCGCGCAGCCGGTGCTCGATGACGATCAGGTCGCAGGCCGTCTCGCTGAGGGTGTGCCGGTCCTTGGCGGCGCTGGCCTCGACGTCGGCGGCAGGGGAAGTCGGGGTGTTGTCCCGCTTCGCGATGGTGACGAACTGGTTGAGCGGCAGGATGCGGGCGCCGAGGACCAGGGCGGTGATGTGGACCCTGCGTCCCGCGCGGCCGGGCTCATCCACGGAGACGGTGGTGATGGGGAACGCGACGCCGGTTGTGGGGTCGACCAGGGTGTCGGTGGGCCGGAGTTCCCATGCGCGGACTTGCTCGGTATCGAGGGCGGTGGTTTCGGTCATGGCTCCTCCTTCGGTTGGGCCGGTGGCGGGCCGGACTCGGGGTCTCAGCCCGCCACCGGAAGAACTGGCGC
>NZ_JBDYKJ010000052.1:0-35146 GCF_040012395.1 Nocardioides sp. 31GB23
ACGTCGAGGTCTTTCGGATGGATGGCGTAGGAACCTCCATCGTCGGGAGACCTCGACGTCTATCTGCGGACCGACGCTCCCGGCTGACCTACACCCTCATCTGGGAAGAGCCGGCAAACCGGGGGTGCAGAGAGCGGCTGGGGTGGCGGCGGGGCGCCTAGAGTGAGTGCCGTGCACGCCTGGGTGAACGGACATCTGCTCGCTGATCCCCGCCAGCCGGTGATCGAGGTCAGCGACCACGGACTCACCGTCGGCGACGGGGTCTTCGAGGCCATCAAGGTCGTCGACGGTCTGCCCTTCGCCCTCGACCTCCACCTGGCGCGGCTGCGCACCAGCGCGCTCGGCCTGGGGCTGCCGGCTCCCGACGACGACGCCGTGCGCCGCGGCGTCGCGTCCGTCCTGGATGCCGACCCGCTCCCGCTCGGGCGCCTGCGCATCACCGTCACCGGTGGCCCGGGCCCCCTCGGGTCGGGCCGGGGCGACGCCGAGGCGACGATCGTCGTGGTCGCCGTGCCCCTGCAGCCCGCGGCCCCGGCGGCGCGGGTGGCGACCGTGCCGTGGCCACGCAACGAGCGGGGCGCGCTGGCCGGGCTCAAGACCACGTCGTACGCCGAGAACGTGGTCGCGCTCGCCGAGGCGCGTCGCCGTGGGGCCGACGAGGCGGTCTTCGCCAACCTCGCCGGACACCTCTGCGAGGGCACCGGCTCCAACGTCTTCTACGCCGTCGACGGTGAGCTGCGCACGCCCACGCTGGCCAGCGGCTGCCTGGCCGGGGTGACCCGGCGGCTGCTCGTCGAGTGGGTGGGCGCCCGTGAGGTCGACGAACCGATCGAGGTCGTCGCGCAGGCCGACGAGGTCTTCCTGGCCTCCACCACCCGCGACGTGCAGCCGGTCTCGCACTGGGACGAGCGCGACCTGGGCGGGCCGGGCCCGCTCACCCGGGCCGCGGCGCAGACCTGGCGCCGGCGCGAGCCCGAGCTGCTCGGTCGGTAGCCCCTCGACGGGGGCCGGATGTGAACGCTCCGCGCGCCATGCGCTAAAGTCTGCGACCGCACCCCCGGGTGCATCCGGCGGAGGAATCCGGCGGGCAGAAGGGCGATTGGCGCAGTGGTAGCGCGCTTCGTTCACACCGAAGAGGTCACTGGTTCGAACCCAGTATCGCCCACCTCGAACAAACGGCCCCTGACCAGCGGAGACGCAGCGTCGAGGGCCGTTTGATTTTCCCGGTGCAGCACCTTCGCAGCACCTCAAAGGGGCGCAGCACGTCGCGGCACTTGTCCTCGCCTCATGGACGGGGAATGACATCGGTGTAGTCTGTGGACACAGCAGAACGCAGAACCGCCAGTCACACCGCACCGTGCTCCCCGTGGGGGGAGAGGCCGAGATGGTCGCTCACGGGGGCCCGTGACTTTCCACGGCTAGCAGCGATGGGCAGCCGGGCAGACCGCACGACTCAGACAGTCGTAGGTCTGTCCCGCGTTCGTGTGTCTAGGAGACACCGATGTCCCGATCGCCCCGACCCGTCAAGGGGTCAACCACCGCGCCGCCCCCCGTCAAGCGGCTGCGCAGCATCGACGAAGCCGCCGACTACCTCGGCGTGAACGCTCGAACCATCCGCCGCTATCTCGCGGAGGGACGCCTGCCGGGCTACCGCGTCGGCGGCAAGCTGCTCCGCGTCAACATGGCCGACGTTGAGGCCCTGGCCGTGCCCGTCGCCCCTCACGAGGTGTCGGCGTGAGCGGCCCCCCGAACGAGGAAAGCCGCCCCGGTCAGGGAGCGGCTTCCGTAGTGACGACCCCCGCAAAGAAGTCTGAGAACAGCATACCGGCGAGCGCGGTCGGGCACGGGGACGATCTCGACCCGTCGCCCGAGTATCTCGCCGAGCTGAAGGCCGACCAGACGCGCCGACGCGAGCAGATGCGCGCAGAGCAGAGCGCCGGACTAGGCGGTCACACGAGAAGCTGGGGGCCAGTCGCGCCTGACGGCCCCGACTTCTCCCACGACCTGCCCGACACCCCCGAGGGTCGAGCGGAGTTCGATCGACGCTGGCGGGTCTTCGAGGACGAGCACAACGCGATCCGACCCTTTGTCCCGCCGTACACCGCCGACGACATCGACTCTGACGAGGAGGGCGACGTGCCCCTGCACGGGGAGGCCGAGCGGCGCGTTCGGCTCGAACTCGGCACCATCGAGAACCATCACGTCGAGCACAGGATCGCCGTGCACCCGCTGTGTCGGCGTTGCCCTGTCAATGCCGAGGCGAACATGCGCCGGTGGCTCATGCTTAACCGGGGCCGACCGCCCGTTGGGGATCGCTTCACCTTCGACGACCTGGCAGAAGGCTCGTCGCTCTACCTCGACCTCGACGACCTCGACGGACTGACGCTCCCTCCGGCGTTGATCGACGGCGTGCTCCCGCGAGGGGCGAACGCGATCCTCCGAGGCCGTGACGGCACCTTCAAGACGTTCGTGGCCCTCGACTGGGCGCTCCATATCGCCACGGGCCGACCATGGCGCGGGCACGCCGTCGAGCAGGGGCGAGTTCTCTACATTGCCGGAGAGGGGCACCACGGCATCGCGAAGCGCGTGCGGGCGTGGGAGGGGCACCACGGCGTCGCCGTGCCCCGTGACGCCTTCACGGTGCGCCCTGCGGCGCTCAACATGCACACGCCGGGGCCGGAGTTCGCCGAGTTGCTCTCCGTCGTCGAGCGAGGCCGCTACGCCCTCGTGTGCATCGACACGATCCGCCGAATGTCGGGCGGGGCCGACGAGAACGGCTCCGAGATGGGTGCCGTCGTCGACAACATCGAGCGCGTGAAGCGAGCGACGGCCGACGGGTCGACGCTCTCCCTGTCCCACACCACGAAGGGCGACACCGACACCCGAGGCTTCTCGGGCATCGAGGACGACATCGACGTGGTGTGGCACGCAAAGCGCGACGACGGCGCTCCCGTGGTCACGTTGAAGCACACGAAGATGAAGGACGGCGAGGAGCACAAGCTCGTGTCCCTCGAAGCCCGCAAGGTCGGCGACTCGCTCGTGCTCGTCGAGCCGGGCGGGCAGGGCGAGGTCAACTCGGCGATGAACGCCGAGCGGATGATCCTCAACTTCGTTCGGTACGGCACCGACGCGACGGCCGTCACCGGAGCCGCTGTGGCGAAGGGTGCAGGCGTCCCGAGTTCGACGACGTACGAGGCTCTCCCGAGGCTCGTCGAGTCGGGGCACCTCGTGAACGTCGGCACCGACACCCGGCCGAAGTACCGGCTCGCCGAGCCCGGCACCACGTGAGCGCGTGAGGGGTGGGGTACGGCCGACCACGGCGGGGCGGTGCCCCACTCCCTCCCCGCCTCGCACCCGTCACGGGCAGCAGCTTTCCTTCCTCCTTCTTCCATCAGCCCGTTTGTCCGGCCGGGCCTCCCCTTAAGAGGGGGGAGGCCACCGGACTTCCGGCACGATGTCCGGTGAAACTCCGGTCGATTCACGCTCACGACGGCAGGTTTGTCCGGTGAAGTTCCGGCGTTCGTCCCGTTCGTCCCGGACTTTCAGCCGGACATTCGCCGCCGTGGTCGGCGGGTGTGACGCTGCGTCCGGACCGGCCTCCGCGTCGAGATCGGCCCCGCCACCTCGCCCAACCTCGGCCCCGTCTCACGCGTGCGCGCGCGGGGGTGCGCGGGGGTGACCCGGTTAGCTGTCGCCCGGCTCCGTCGGGGAGGCACCGCCGATCACGCCCCTGACGAGCCCTTGCCCCGCCCGTGGTCGGCCGACCCCGCGACCGTCCCGGGCATCCGCTCGGGCAAGTCACTGGTCTGCAGACAGTGACGCAGACGCATCCGAGTGCGGCGAAATTCGCCCGCGATCAGGGAAAACCGCCCAATCGCACCCGGCGCCTACCCGCACCTCAACCACGTTTGCAGCACTTCCGTGGCACACTGGACCTATGCCGAAGGCCGGAGAACGAGCAGCGCAGCGCGAGCGAGTGCAGCGCGTCCTGACCCTGCACGCGAACGGGCTGAGCGTCCGCGACATCGCCGCAGAGGAGGGCATCTCCGTGGCTGTGGCGACGCGTCGATTGGCCGAAGGCATGGACGCTTTGCCGTCTCAGGAGGTCGACCACCTCCGACTCACGAGCGAGCTTCGTCTCGACCGTCTCGCCCGCGTCTTCTCCGAACTCCTCGACGACCCCGACTCGACGACGCGGCTGCGTGCCGCGCAAGGGCTGGCCGGCGTCGAGCGCGACCGAGCCCGGCTGCTCGGCACGTGGCAGAAGCCGCCGAAGGACGACGACGCCGACCGGCTGCCGAGCCGCTGACCACCAACCACCCCGAGAGCACGAGGAGTGCCATGAACACCGACCGCGTTCGCACCACGACGCCGTACCGCGTCGACCTGCCGCCGCTGGCCCACCTGACCCCCTCCGTGCGCGCCGCCGCAGAGCACTACCTGGGGCTGCACGACGAGTACCACCGCCGCGTCGGGGCGGTGCAGACCGCGCAGCGGGGCGTGGCTGAGGCCGAGACTGCCGACCGGCGAGCGTCCGCTGCGACGCTGGCCGGTGGGGGCACGGTCACCAAGCCGCGCGGCGAGGCGGAGCGGGCGGAGACGGCGAAGGCCGACGCTGTGGCTCTGCGCGAGGCCTACCGGGGGGCGGTGGGCATCGCTTACGGGGAGCTGACGCGGGCGCTTCGTGACGCCGCCCCGGCGTGGTCGGCCGAGGTCGCCGCCGATCACGCCGAGGCCGTCGCCCGGTACGAGGCTGCGACCCGCGAGCTTCAGGAGGCGCGTGACGACGTGGCCGCGACGGGAGAGCTTCACGAGCTGCTCACCGCGACGGCCGAGGTCTCCCCGACGGTCCCGAACCTGGGGCGGGGCGCGCCGGGGCACCGTGCTCGCTTCGCTGCCAGCCACGCCGGGACTGCGCTGGCGGAGTCGCTCTCGCCGTTCCGCGTCGCGGCCGAGGCTGTCGCTGCCCGTCAGGAGTGCGTCGCGGCGGAGGCTGCCAAGGTCGAGGGCGGCGACACCGATGCCGCGTAATCGGTCGACGATCGCTTCTGCTCATCGTCGGTGTGTGAACCACGGCTGGCGGTGTGCGTGGGCCGGGGGGCCGTGGCCGGAGGAGTCGACCGCCCCCGAGGGCCGCTCGGAGAGCTGTCGGCAGGCGACGGTCGAGGATCGGGCTCGCGGGCGGGGCATCTTCGCTCCGCCGATGGTCAGCACGAGTGAGGTGCTGACCGCCGAGGATGAGGTCGGCGTCATGGCGGAGTGGGCACTGAAGGGCGAGGCTGCCGCTGCTGCCCTCGCGGAGTCGCTCAAGGCGTCGCTGCCGGATCGCCTCGCCCGCATCGAGGCCGACGAGGAGCGCCGTGCCCGTCAACCGTGGCGCGAGTGGATCGTCGAGGAGCGGAAGGCCGTCGAGAGGGTCGACGCGCTGGCTGCGGAGATTCTGGCGAGTGCCGGCGCCCACGAGGCCTCCGCGCGCACCGAACCCGTCGACTCGAAGGGCGCCACGGCTTCGCCTCGGCCCGCTGGGCGTGCTGAAGGGCCACAGGTGGCCCCTGCTGTCGCCGGGGAGCCAGCAGCGCCGGAGACGGCGGTTCCTGCGCGTCGCCGCCGAAAGCGCCGCAGGGCGTCGCTGACCATCATCCGCCCGTATTGAGGAGCACCATGAGCACCGAGAAGCCTTCCGCCACGACCCGCCGCCAGGTCGCACGCCTGCGCACCTCGGACCCGGTGCCCCGCCAGAAGGGGGCGACCGAGCCGAAGTCGGCGACCGAGAAGCAGGCGGCGCAGATGCTCGCCGCCCTCCGTGGCGACGACGACGGCGAGTAGCCGCCCTCTGACCTCCCCGCCGTCGGGGCATCGGTGGGTGTGCCACGACGGCGGGGAGCACAACCTAGCTACGAGCGACATCGTCTGCCCGCCTACACCGGACAATTCCGGCTTGTCGCGCATCGTCGAGTGGTCGACGGGTGGCACACTCCCGCGCATGGTCGACATTGCCACCGTCTCGGTCGTTTCGTCGGCCGCCCTCGCGGGACTCACCATCGCCGCCAATGTCTACGGCGGCGAGCGGCAGCGTCGTCATGAGGCCGACCTCGACTTCGAGAAGCGAGTGTGGGAGCGCAAGTCTGAGGCGCTGTTCGAGGTGATCCGGCAGTGTCGCACTCTCGCCGACTCCGACGCGCCGGTGGACGATACGAACCGACTCGCCTACGCGCTGGATATGTCGAAGATGCTCGATACGCTGCACGACAACCTCTCAACGGTCGAGGCGTTCGCCTCGTCGAAGTGCAGGGAGGGGCTGACCGACTTGATTGAGGCGCTGCGCAACGGCGGCGTGAAGCATCGTCACGGTCGGGACGTTGACCACTGGCGAGGCCTCGCGGCAGATACCTCGATCGAGGAGACGCAGGGGCGCTGGCTCTACTACTCGTGGCGCAAACAGTCCGAGGCCAAGGCTGTGGCCGACTTCGATCCTGACCTCGACGATCTCCGTGCTCGCGCCGAGCACCTTCTCGAAGCTGCTCGCGAGAGCGTCCGGCGCGCGAAGGACTGAGGCTCCGTTGGACTGGTCGACTGTCGCCCTGAGTACCGCCCTGAGCGCCCTCGTCGGCACGCTCGTGTCGCTCGCTGCCGTGTCGCAAACGACCATCCGTCAGCGGCGGGCGGAGCGCCGCGATGAAGCCCGCCAGCGGCTCGCTGAGACCGTCGCGCCTATGCGAGCAAAGGTGAGGAAGTACCAAGCTGGACGCCACGGGAGTTTGAAGCGGGACGAACCGCACACGATGGTCGGAGACGACTACACCCTCGTCTCGGCCGTGCTGTACGTCGCCGAATCCCTCTCACCGATCCGCCGCCACCTCGTGCGGCGTCGCTGCCGCCAACTGTTCGGTAAGTGGCTCACTGAGACCGCCGCTATCTCGCCGGCCGACGGCAGCTCTCCCGGTGCCTTCCTCGCGCCGCTGTTCGTTGCGGCGTTCGCCGAGGACGAGTACGCCGACCCCGAGAAACGCGCGACGGGCACTCTGCACCGGGCACTCATGACCGACCCCGCCTCGCCGGAGTTGGCTCGCCTTGAGCGGGACCTACGGCGCCTCTCGGCCGGCTGGTGAGCCTCAGTCGGCCCACGCCTCGTCCTGCCACTTCCTGAGCACGTTGGGCGTCTCGTGCATCGAGTAGCGGGCCACCATGCCGAGGCCTGCGTGCCCGGCGTAGAGCGCGAGCACCTGCGGCGGCGTGCCTTTCTCCCCGAGCCACGTCAGGCCGGTGTGTCGCAGGTCGTGGAAGTGCAGGTCGGGCCGACCAATCGCCGCGCGAGCGGCGTAGAACCCGCTGCCGGGCTTAGCCCTCGTCTTCTTCGTGGCCGGCTTCGGCGCCCGCCCGTAGAAGGCTGACGGGGCGAGGTAGCCGCCGCTCGTGGCCGGGAACACGAGCGCGTCGGGGCCGGGGTCGACGTGTTCGGCAAGGTGGGCGCGCAGGGGGTCGACGAGCCGCGAGGGGAGCGGGAGATCGCGCTTCCCAGCCTTCGTCTTCGTGTCCTTCTGCTGCGGCGGCTGGCCGGGCACGCGCGCGACCGCGACGTGCACGTGCAGCAGGCCGGCGTCGAGGTCGAGGTCGCGACGGCGCAGTGCGGTCACCTCCCCGAAGCGGAGGGCGCAGACGGTCGCGAGGTCGACGAGGAGCCGGTGCCGCTCGGGCATCGCCGCCACGAGTGCCGCGAGTTGCGCTCGGTCGTCGAGCACCGTCGTCTCGTGCTTCTCGACACCCGGCGTCGAGGCGCGGAGTTCCCTCTTGTCGAGGCGGCAGGGGTTGGCGGTGATCCTGTCGTGGTCGACCTCGACGGCGAGCACCGACCTCATCAGCGTGTAGGCGTGACGGCGGGCGGTGTCCTTGCCGGTGAGGCCGTGCCACCAGTCGCCCACGTCGGCGCGCGTGATGTCGGCGACCTCGCGGTGCCCGAAGGTCGGCAGGAGGTGGAGACGAAGCAGCGAGCGGTAGTGGTCGGCGGTGCGGGGTTGCAGGTCGCGCCGGCTCATCCACTCCTCGGCGGCGTCCGCGAATGTGCGTACGTCGACCGGGATCACGGGCGCCGGGGGCCAGGCGCCGGATCGGATTGCTTCCTCGTGCGAGTTGAGCCAGCGGCGAGCCTCGGTGCGCTTCGCGAACGTGAGCGAGTGGCCGTCGTCGGTCTTCGCGGTGAACGCGCGACCACCCTTCTTCCACCGCGCCTGCCAGCGTCCCGAGCGGAGCTGCTGGACGTTCCCGAAGCCCTCGCGCGTGCCCTTGTCGTTTCCCACGTCGTCGCCCCTCCGTCGCCGCAGCACTTCCGCAGCACTCCACTTAGACAGGACTGTACACGTGCGTCACTGTCTGTCACACGCCTCTGAGCAGCGTCGATGCAGGTCAGATACGTTCTTGCAGGTCAGTCGATGCAGCACAGTGCGTCGCTCCCACTGGTTCGAACCCAGTATCGCCCACCTCGAGAGACCGCGGCTCGGAGATCCTCCGGCCGCGGTCTCTGTCATTTCCACCCCGGAGGTGCCGCGTGGCCCTGCACATGGAGGAGCTCGGCTGGGAGGACACCCCGATCGGGGTGATCAGCCTGCGCCGCCGCTTCGAGCCCGCGGTGGGCCACGACGTCTACGAGGTGAAGATCGACGACGAGTTCCTGATGTCGAGCCTCTTCACCGTCGTCGAGACCGAGCTCGCGCACCTGGGTCTGGCCGCGGCCGGGGGAGAGGACCTGCAGGTGCTCGTCGGGGGCCTCGGGCTCGGCTACACGCTGCGTGCGGCGCTCGAGGACCAGCGGGTCGCCCAGGTGCAGGTCGTCGAGGCGGTGTCGGCGGTCATCGACTGGCACCGTCGTGACCTGCTGCCCGACACGGCCGGCCTCGCCGCCGACCCGCGCTGCGACCTCCAGCACGGCGACTTCTTCGCGCAGGTGGCCGAGGGCGCCACGCCGCGAGCGGCGTACGACGTCGTGCTGCTCGACATCGACCACTCCCCGCAGCACGTGCTGCACCCCTCGCACGCGGCGTTCTACGAGCCCGCCGGGCTGCGGCGGATGGCCGGGCTCATCGCTCCCGGCGGCATCTTCGCGCTGTGGTCCGACGACCCGCCGGACCCTGTCTTCGAGGGCGCCCTGCGCGAGGTCTACGTCGACGTCGCGACCCACGTGGTGACCTTCGCCAACCCGGTCGCAGGCGGGGAGTCGGCCAGCACCGTCTACGTCGCCCGCCGGGCTGCCGGTCCTGCGGAAGCGGTCCGTACGCGCTGATCCGCCCGGGCCCACGAGGTTCGCGCAGCATCACCAAGAGTGGTGATGATCCCCGCTCAGCGGGGTTGGTAGGCAGGAGTCGTGTACCCCTTCGGAGCCGCGTGATGGCGACCTACGAGTACCGCTGCGAGGTCGACGGTGCCGTCGACGTACGCCTTCCGATGGGCAGCGCCCCGGCCGTGCTGCCCTGCCCGACCTGTGCCCGCGACGCGAGCCGCCGGTTCAGCGCCCCACGCCTGTCCCGGGCGTCCTCGCCCTACGCGCGAGCCATCGAGCGGACCGAGCGCAGCAGCGCCGAGCCGGAGGTCGTCACCTCCGTGCCGTCGCCCGGCCGTCGACGGCCGGGCACGCGCGTGGCGACGAACCCCGCGCTGCAACGGCTGCCCCGGCCCTGAGCCCGCAGCCGCACCCGAGAACCGCTGACCGAGAAGGAGGTGGCGACCATGGCGATGGTCGGACTGCTCTACGTGGGTGCCGTGCTCTTCCTCAACGGGCTGATGCTCCTCGGCTACGTCGAGGCGAGGTCCGCGGGCCCGCTCAACATCTTCGTCGGGCTGCTGCAGGTGGTCACGCCGTCGTACCTGATCTTCACCGCGGGCGGTGACGCCGACGTCATCCTCAGCGCGTCCGGGCTCTACCTCTTCGGCTTCACCTACCTCTACGTGGCCTTCAACGTGCTCGGCGGATTCGACGGCACCGGCCTGGGCTACTTCTCGCTCTTCGTGGCCATCTGTGCGCTGGTCTACGCCGGGCTGAACTTCGGCCGCCTCGACGACAGCGCCTTCGGCGTCATCTGGCTCTGCTGGGCGTTCCTGTGGCTGCTGTTCTTCCTGGTCCTCGGTCTCGGGCGCGAGGAGCTGACCAGGTACACGGGAGCAGTGGCGGCGATCCAGGGCTGGCTGACCGGCGTCATCCCCGCCTTCCTGCTGATGACCGGCAAGTGGGCCGACAACGTCGGCCTCGCCACGGTCGTGCTGGCCGTCGCCGCCGTCGTCCTCTTCGGCGGGCTCTACCCGCGCCTGCGCGAGCACGAGACCCCAGCCGCCGAGACCGCGGGATCGACCCGCTGAGCCCGTCCACCCCACATCGAGAGAGGTCCCGACATGCCGCAGACAGTTTTCCCGCTCGACTCCACCAAGCGCTTCACCGACCAGCAGCTGCTGGGCCACAACCGCTGGCACCCCGACATCCCCGCCGCCGTGCACGTCAAGCCGGGCGACTCCTTCCGCGTCGACTGCCGCGAGTGGTTCGACGGCGCAATCCACAACGACGACTCCGCCGACGACATCCGTGACGCCCCGCTCTCGACCGTGCACGTGCTCAGCGGCCCGTTCGCGGTCGAGGGCGCCAAGCCGGGCGACCTGCTCGTGGTCGACATCCTCGACGTGGGGCCGATCCCGCAGGAGGACTCCGGCCCGCTCGCCGGGCAGGGCTGGGGCTACACCGGCATCTTCGCCCAGCAGAACGGCGGCGGCTTCCTGACCGAGCAGTTCCCCGACGCCTACAAGGTGATCTGGGACTTCACCGGCGGCACCGCGACCTCGCGGCACGTGCCCCACGTGGCCTTCACCGGCATCGTGCACCCCGGCCTGATGGGCACCGCACCCTCGGCCGAGCTGCTCTCGCGGTGGAACAGCCGCGAGGGCGCGCTGATCGCCCAGGACCCCGATCGCGTGCCGCCGCTGGCGCTTCCGCCGCTGCCGGAGGACGCCATCCTCGGCGGCCTCGAGGGCGAGGCCTTCGACCGGGCCGCGGCCGAGGCCGCGCGCACGGCGCCGCCGCGGGAGAACGGTGGCAACCAGGACATCAAGAACTTCACCAAGGGGACCCGCGTCTTCTACCCCGTGTACGTCGACGGGGCCAACCTGTCGATGGGCGACCTGCACTTCAGCCAGGGCGACGGCGAGATCACCTTCTGCGGCGCCATCGAGATGGGCGGTTTCATCGACCTGCGCGTCGATCTCATCAAGAACGGCATGGAGACCTACGGGGTGGGGGAGAACGCCATCTTCATGCCCGGCAACGTGGACCCGCAGTACAGCCAGTGGCTGGCCTTCTCGGGCACGTCGGTCACCCTCGACGGCACCCAGCGCTACCTCGACTCGCACCTGTCCTACCAGCGGGCCTGCCTGCACGCCATCGACTACCTGACGAGCTTCGGGTACTCACCGGAGCAGGCCTACATGATCCTCGGCGCCGCACCGATCGAGGGTCGGCTCTCGGGTGTCGTCGACATCCCGAACTCCTGCTCGACGGTCTACCTGCCCACCGCGATCTTCGACTTCGACGTGGCTCCCGGCCCCGGCGGACCCACGAGGATCGACCCCGGCATGGGTGTCCCGAGGTCCTCCTTCTGACCCCGGCACCCCGGCACCCCGGCTCCCCGGCAGGAGGCGGAGGGCGGCGTTGACGGGCCGGGAGCCCCGGTCGACGATGGAGAGATGACCGACGACTGGCAGCTCCCCACCGTCCCCGCCGCCGACGCCTCCCTGCCGGGCTCGCTCGAGCTGGGCGCCTTCTCGGTCTCCCTGGCGGTGGCCGACCTCGACGCCTCGCGCGCCTTCTACGAGGGGCTCGGCTTCGAGGTGACCGGGGGAGACCCGGCGCACGACTACCTGATCCTGAAGAACGGCGAGACGACGATCGGGCTGTTCCACGGCATGTTCGAGCGCAACATCCTCACCTTCAACCCGGGGCTGACGAACCGGATGGAGCGCCTGGAGTCCTTCACCGACGTACGCCGCGTCCAACAGCACGCCGACGAGGCCGGCCTGGCCGTGGCCGACCGCGCCGACGCCGGCACCACCGGGCCGGCCTCGATCATGCTCACCGACCCCGATGGCAACCCGGTGCTGGTCGACCAGTTCTTCTGAGCGTTTCACCGAGGTCCGTGCCCGCCTGGGGCGTCATCGCCCGCCGTCTACGGTGAGACGATGACGTTGCACCACGTACGGCGCGGCACGGGCGCGCCGCTGCTCCTCGTCCACGGCCTCG
Organism: Nocardioides sp. 31GB23; assembly: GCF_040012395.1. Lineage (NCBI taxonomy): Bacteria > Bacillati > Actinomycetota > Actinomycetes > Propionibacteriales > Nocardioidaceae > Nocardioides > Nocardioides sp. 31GB23. The sequence goes on from NZ_JBDYKJ010000052.1 coordinate 12,269, forward strand.
GTGCGGGCTGGCGCTCGTGGGCGCCGCTCATCGACGGGTTGGCTGCCGAGCGCGAGGTGGTCGCGGTCGACCTGCCGGGCTTCGGGCAGAGCGCACCCCTCGCCGAGCTGTCCATCGCCTCGCTCGCCGACGCGGTCGCCGACTTCATCGAGGAGCAGGGTCTCGGCGGGGTCGCCACGGCCGGCCAGTCCATGGGGGCGCGGATCGTCCTCGAGCTGGCCCGGCGCGGCGTCGGGGGCGACACGGTGGCCCTCGACCCGGGCGGTTTCTGGACCGACCGCGAGCTGGCGCTCTTCGGTGCCACGCTGCGGCCCTCCATCGCCCTGGTCCGCCTCCTGCGCGGGGCGCTGCCGTCCCTGCTCGCCACCCGGGCCGGCCGGACCGCCCTCCTGGCGCAGCTCTCGGCACGCCCCTGGGCGCTGGACGCCGACACGGTGCTGCCCGACGTCCTGGGGCTGGCCGACGCCCCGGCGACCGACGCGGCCATGGACGCCCTCACCAAGGGGCCCAAGCAGAAGGGCGCGCCTGCGGGGACCGTGCCGGGCCGGGTCACGATCGGCTGGGGACGGCGCGACCGGGTCACCCTGCCCCGCCAGGCCGAGCGTGCCGCTCGCGCCTACCCCGACGCCGAGCTGCACTGGTTCGAGAAGTGCGGGCACTTCCCTCAGTGGGACGCCCCCGACGAGGCGGTCCGGCTGATCCTCGACCGCACCTCCTGAGGGTCCCGGCTCAGCGCGCCCGCCCCCTCGCGCTGGGAACGGTCGCAGAAACCGATGCGTCGATCGCCTCCCGCGCTGGATACGATCGCGGCGTCAGCCCCCTCCGGGCCCCACCACGAACGGAGCACCCTGTGTCCGACCTCAAGATCACCCTCGTCCACGCCGGTGAGCGTGAGGTGCGGGAGGTCACGACGGGCACCAAGGCCTGGGAGCTCTTCGCCGACGACCCGGCCGTGGTCGTGGCCCGCGTGGGCGGCGAGCTCAAGGACCTGGCCCACGAGCTGTCCGACGGCGACGAGGTCGAGGGCGTGCTCATCGACAGCCCCGACGGTCGCGACGTGCTGCGCCACTCCACCGCGCACGTGCTGGCCCAGGCCGTCCAGGACCTCTTCCCCCAGGCCCGGCTGGGCATCGGCCCGCCGGTCGTCGACGGGTTCTACTACGACTTCGACGTCGAGACCCCCTTCGTGCCCGAGGACCTGGCCAAGATCGAGACGCGGATGCGCAAGATCATCAAGGAGGGCCAGAAGTTCTCCCGCCGCGTCACCACCGACGCCGACGCCCTCGCCGAGCTGGCCGAGGAGCCCTACAAGGTCGAGCTCATCGGGCTCAAGGGCTCGGGCAACGCCGAGGACGCCGCCGAAGGCGCCTCCGCGGAGGTCGGCGCCGGCGAGCTGACGATCTACGACAACCTCGACCGCAAGGGCGAGACCGCCTGGTCCGACCTGTGCCGCGGCCCGCACCTGCCCACCACCAAGCGGATCCCGGCGTTCAAGCTGATGCGCTCGGCGGCGGCGTACTGGCGCGGCGACGAGAAGAACAAGCAGCTGCAGCGCATCTACGGCACCGCCTGGGAGTCCAAGGAGGCGCTCGAGGAGCACCTGCACCGCATCGAGGAGGCCGAGCGCCGCGACCACCGCAAGCTCGGGCGCGACCTCGACCTGTTCAGCTTCCCCGACGAGATCGGCTCCGGCCTGCCCGTCTTCCACCCCAAGGGCGGGGTGATCAAGCGGGAGATGGAGGACTACGTCCGCCGTCGCCACATCGAGGAGGGCTTCGAGTACGTCGGCACCCCGCACATCGCCAAGGAGGGGCTCTTCCACACCTCCGGGCACCTGCCCTACTACGGCGAGGGCATGTTCCCCGCGCTCGACGTCGACGGCATGGACTACCGCCTCAAGGCGATGAACTGCCCGATGCACAACTTGATCTACCGCTCGCGGCAGCGCTCCTACCGCGAGCTGCCGCTGCGCCTCTTCGAGTTCGGCAGCGTCTACCGCCACGAGAAGTCCGGCGTCGTGCACGGCCTGACCCGGGTGCGCGGCTTCGCCCAGGACGACTCGCACTCCTACGTCACCGCCGAGCAGGCGCCCGACGAGATCCGCCACCTGCTCGACTTCGTGCTCGGGCTGCTGCGCGACTTCGGCCTCGACGACTTCTACCTCGAGCTGTCGACCCGCGACGCCTCCAAGGACAAGTTCATCGGCTCCGACGAGGACTGGGAGGTCGCGACCAAGGTGCTCGAGGACGTCTGCGTCGGCACCGGCCTCGAGCTGGTGCCCGACCCGGGCGGCGCGGCCTACTACGGCCCCAAGGTCTCCGTGCAGGCCCGCGACGCCATCGGCCGCACCTGGCAGATGTCGACGATCCAGTACGACTTCAACCAGCCCTCGCCCGAGCGCTTCGCCCTCGAGTACGTCGCCCCCGACGGCAGCCGCCAGCAGCCGGTGATGATCCACTCGGCCAAGTTCGGCTCCATCGAGCGGTTCATGGGCGTGCTGGTCGAGCACTACGCCGGCGCCTTTCCCCCGTGGCTGGCCCCGGTGCAGGTGCAGGCGATCCCGATCGCCGAGCGGCACGCCGACTACCTGCACGACGTGGCGCGGCAGATGAAGCCGCTGGGTCTGCGCGTCGAGGTCGACGACTCCGACGACCGGATGCAGAAGAAGATCCGCAACGCCCAGCTGCAGAAGGTGCCGTTCATGATGATCGCCGGCGACGACGACATCGCCGCCGGCGCCGTCTCGTTCCGCTACCGCGACGGGCGCCAGGACAACGGGGTGCCGCTCGCGGAGGCCGTCGAGCGGGTGCGCGCCGCGGTGGAGTCGCGCGAGCAGGTCTGAGCCGGTGAGGCGCGCGCCCCGCACGGCGGCGGGTCTGGTCCCGGGCTCGGTCCTGGTGCTGGTCCTGGCCGGCTGCGGGGGCGGCGCCGAGCCGCCGGCCGGCCCCGCGTCGCAGGAGCGGTCGCCGGGGACCGGGCGCACCGAGGCGCTGACCGTGCCGCAGGTGCCCGACGACCTGGAGGAGCAGGCCGAGCGCGCCGCCATGTCCGACCTGGCCGCGCTCGCCGAGCAGAAGGCCGCCGAGCTGCCCCAGGGCCTGCGCGCCCCCGTCGAGGGCGGCGACGTCAGCTGGCCGCAGTGCCCGCGCGGGCAGGGCATCCCCGAGCGCCGCACCCTGGGGCTGCCGATGCCCCTCGACTCGGCGCGGTTCGTGGTGATGGGGCTGACCAACGGCCCGGCCTTCTTCCCCAACCCGTGCCTGGCCGAGCAGGTCGCCTGGGTGCGGGAGCGCGGTCTGCTGGCCGGCGCCTACGCCGTGGCCAGCTACCCCGACCCCGCGACGCTCGCCGAGCTGGGGGAGCGGGGCCCCTACGACACCGACGACCCGGGTGACCCGTACGCCGCGCAGCGCAACGTCGGCTACCAGCAGGCGCTCTTCGACATCACCGTGATGCGCGACGCCGGCCTGCCCGCACCGCTCATCTGGATCGACGTCGAGCCGGTGCGCGACTGGGAGTGGTCGGGGGACCTCGAGGCCAACGCCGCCGTCGTCGAGGGGCTGCGCGACGGGCTCGTCGACAAGGGCTACCGGGTCGGCATCTACTCCACGGCCTACCTGTGGAGCCAGGCGGTCGGTGACCTGAGCCTGGGCGACGTGCCCGAGTGGCGTGCCGCCGGGCCGACCTCGCGCGCCGAGGCGCTGCGCCGCTGCGGGGCGTCGTACGTCGTGCAGGGCGGCAGCGCCGCGATGGGCCAGTGGGTCCAGGACGACCGCGACCTCAACGTGACCTGCCCCGGCACCGACGCCGAGGCGCCGGGGTGGTTCCACCGGTTCTGAGCCTCGACACCGATGGTGCGACACGATGTCGCGCTAACTATTTACACCGACACGGTGTCTCCCTAACCTCGGAGCATGACCGTTCTCCGAAGCGACGCCGCACCCACCTACGAGCAGCGGCTGCACACCCTCTCCGAGGCCTCGGTGCACCAGCACTTCGACGCCTTCCTCGACATCGACTGGGACGCCCCCGAGAACGCCGTCGACCCCAACGACCCGCGCTGGGTGCTGCCCACCCACGACGTCATGGGACGCACCGAGTGGTACCGCTCGCTGCCCCTGGACCACCAGGTCCGGATCGGGCTCTACCACCAGGCCCGGATCACCAAGGTCGGCCTGCAGTTCGAGCAGATCCTGATCAGCGGCCTGATGAACTACGCCTTCAGCCGCCCCAACGGCTCCGCCGAGTTCCGCTACGCCACCCACGAGGCGACCGAGGAGTGCCACCACACGCAGATGTTCCAGGAGTTCGTGAACCGCACCGGCGTCGACGCCCGCGGCGGCTCCTGGTTCTTCCGGGGCATGGCTCCTTTCCTCCCGCTCGCCGCCCGCTGGGTGCCCTTCGGGTTCTTCTTCGGCGTCCTCGCCGGCGAGGAGCCGATCGACCACGTGCAGAAGTCGGTGCTGCGCGCCGGGGACGACATGCACCCGCTGCTGCGCCGGATCATGCAGATCCACGTGGCCGAGGAGGCCCGCCACATCGGCTTCGCCCACCAGTACCTCCAGCACAACGCCGAGCGTCTCTCCCGCGTGGAGCGCGGCGTCATCTCGGTGGCGGTGCCGCTGCTGATGAAGTGGCTGTGCAACGAGATCCTGGTGCCGAGCCGGCGCGTGCGGCGCGAGCTCGCGATCCCCGAGGCCGTGGCGGCAGAGGTCTACTGGGACTCCCCGGAGTCGCAGAAGTTCCTGCGCGACCTCTTCGGCGACGTGCGGATGCTGGCTGACGAGACCGGCATGCGCCGCAACCGCGTGGCCCGCTGGCTGTGGCGCCGCACGGGCATCGACGGCCGCCCCTCCCGCTTCCGCGGCGAGCCCGCCTCCGCCGCGGCCTGAGTCGAGCGTCGCGTGCCCTACGTCGTCACCCGGTCCTGCTGCGCCGACGCCTCGTGCGTGGTGGCCTGCCCGGTCAACTGCATCCACCCCGCGCCCGGGGACCCCGGGTTCGCCACCGCCGAGATGCTCTACGTCGACCCCGACGGCTGCGTCGACTGCGGCGCCTGCGCCACGGCCTGCCCCGTCGACGCGATCAAGCCGCACACCGCGCTGGCCGAGGACGAGCTGGCCTACCTCGACATCAACGCCGGGTACTACGACGTCTTCCCGCACCGGGACCGCACCCCCGTCGCGGTCGTGCCGCCGCAGCGCCGGCTGCGCGACCCGCGCCCGGTGCGGGTCGCGGTGGTCGGCGCCGGCCCCGCCGGCCTGTACGCCGCCGACGAGCTGCTCAAGCACCCCGAGGTCACCGTCGACGTCCTCGACCGGCTGCCCACCCCCCACGGCCTCGTGCGCGCGGGCGTGGCCCCCGACCACCAGGACACCAAGCGCGCCCAGGAGCTCTTCGCGCGCATCGAGGCCGAGCGCGGCTTCGGCTACCTGCTGGGGGTCGAGGTCGGTCGCGACGTAACCGCCGCCGAGCTGCAGGAGCGCTACGACGCGGTGGTGTGGAGCACCGGCGCGGCCAGCGACCGCGAGCTGGGCCTGCCCGGCGAGCAGCTCGCCGGCTCGCTGTCGGCCACGGCGCTGGTCGGCTGGTACAACGCCCACCCCGACCACCGGGACCTGCCGGTGGACCTCTCCGAGGCGGCCACCCGCGGACGCGCCGTGGTCGTCGGCACCGGCAACGTCGCCCTCGACGTGGCCCGGGTGCTCACCGCCGACCCCGACGAGCTGCGGCCCACCGACATCGCCGCGCCGGCCTGGGTCGAGCTGGCCGGCAGCGGGGTGCGCGAGGTCGTGGTGCTGGGGCGCCGCGGCGCCGCCCACGCGGCGTACACGCTGCCCGAGCTGCTGGGCCTGGCCGCGCTCGCCGAGGGCGGGCGGCTCAACGTGGTCGTCGACGACGGTGGCGCCGGGCTGGGCGACGACCGGCGCGCCGAGGTGCTGGCGCGGCTGGCCGCCCGACCGGTCGACCCCGCGCTGTGCACCGTGGTGCTGCGCTTCTGCGCGGCCCCGCTGCGGCTGCTGGGCCAGGGCAGGGTCAGCGGGCTCGAGGTGCGGCGCACCGACGCCGAGGGCCGTCCCGCCGGCGGCACCGAGGTGGTCGAGACGGGGCTGGTGCTGCGCTCGATCGGCTACCGCTCGCTGCCCGTGCCCGGGCTGCCCTTCGACACCGCCAGTGCCACGGTGCCCCACGACCGCGGCCGGGTGGAGCCGGGCACCTACGTCGCCGGCTGGCTCAAGCGCGGCCCCGCGGGCTTCATCGGCACCAACAAGACCTGCGCCGCCGAGACCGTCGAGTCGCTGCTCGACGACCTCGACGCCGGGCTGGTCGCCCCGCCCGTCCGGGCGGCCGGGGGCCCCGACGACCTGCGCGCGCTGCTCGCGCGACGTGGTGTGAGCGTCCTCGACCGCGACGACTGGCGTGCCATCGACGCCGAGGAGCGCCGGCGCGGCCAGGTCGCGGGCAGCGTGCGCGCCAAGATCGCCGACCCCGACGAGATGGTGCGCGTCGCCCGGCTCGCCCGTGTGGGCGGCGGGTACGATCCGGCCCGGGAGATGCTGGACGGCGAAGGGGGAGCACGGTGGCGGGCGACCCGACGCCGCGCCCGGACGGCCGCCAGGCCCGCTGGGACCGGCACAACCAGGAGCGGCGCCAGCGCATCCTCGACGCCGCGCTGAGCGTCGTCGAGGAGGGCGAGCCCGGTGCCGAGGTGCACGTCCAGCAGATCGCCGACCGCGCCGGCCTGAGCCGCACCGTCGTCTACCGGCACTTCGCCGACCGCGCCGACCTCGACCGGGCCGTGCAGGCCGAGATCGTCGACGCCCTCTACGCCGAGCTGCTGCCCGAGGTCACCCTCGAGGGCACGATCCCGCAGATCGTCGAGCGGATCGTGGCCACCTACGTCGGCTGGGCGGTCGCCCACCCGGCCCTGCACCGCCTCGCCGAGCAGGACTCCTCCACCAGCGGTCCCGGGCCGCTGCAGCACGGCATCGAGCGGATCGCGCTGGCGGTGGCCGAGCTGATCACCACCGCGTTCGACCTGCTCGAGGTCGAGCTCGGCGAGGACGAGCGGGCCTCGGTCGACCCGCTGGTCTTCGGGCTCGTCGGCGCCGTGTTCAGCGCCGTACGCCGCTGGATGTCGCGGCCCGACCGGGTGCCCCCGGCGCCCGTGATCGTCTCCCTGGTCACCGACTCGGTGTGGTACCTGCTGCAGGGCCACGCCCGCACCCTCGGGGTGCCGCTCGAGCGCGACGAGCCGGTCGAGGTGCTGCTCGCTCGCTCCCGCTCGACCGCCGGCTGAGCGGCCCGGACCCACGGCCCAGGTCCCGGGCCAGATCCCCACAACGGGGCATCCCCTCGGTCTTGCCGAGGGCCGGGGCGGCGAGGAGAGTCGAGAGGTGGCGTGCCACCCGGGTGCGCCCGTGGACGACAAGGAGCTCGTCATGCACGCACGTTCCACCACCATCACCGGAGACCCCGGTGCGGTCGACGCGGCGGTCGCGTTCGTCCGCGACGAGGTGATGCCCTCGCTGACCGCGATGGACGGCTGCCTGGGCCTGTCTCTCGTGGCCGACCGGGAGCTGGGCCGGATCATCGCCACCAGCTCGTGGCGCGACGAGGAGGCGATGCACGCTGCCGACCAGCACCTCGGGCCGATGCGCGCCGAGGGCGGCAAGATCCTCGGCGGCAGCCCGCACGTCGAGGAGTGGGAGGTGGCGGTGATGCACCGCGACCACGCCACCCACGAGGGCAGCTGCTGCCGGATCACCTGGGCCCGCACCGACGACGTCGAGCAGATGGCCCGGACGTGGCGCGAGCGGATCCTGCCGGGCGTGGAGCAGCTCCAGGGCTTCTGCAGCGCCAGCCTGCTCGTCGACCGCTCCACCGGCCGCGGCTGTGCGACGGTGGTCTTCGACGACCACCGCGCCCTGGAGGCCACCCGCGACCAGGCGGCGGCGATGCGTCGGCGTGCCACCGACGAGATGGGGCTCGAGATCTTGGCCGTCGGCGAGCTCGACCTCGAGATCGCCCACCTGAGGCTGCCCGAGCTGGTCTGAGCGGGCGCTCCTAGGATCGGTGGGGTGAGTGACGAGACGCTGCACCAGGACGGCATCGGCCATCCCGACGAGCTCGACCGGCTGTGGACGCCACACCGGATGGCCTACATCCGCGGCGAGAACAAGCCGGCCGACGGCTCGTCGGGGGAGTGCCCCTTCTGCCGGGTGCCGCGCCTCGACGACGCCGAGGGGCTGGTGGTGCACCGCGGCGAGCTGGCCTTCGTGCTGCTCAACCTCTACCCCTACGCGCCCGGGCACCTGATGGTCTGCCCCTACCGCCACATCGCCGACTACACCGAGACCACCGACGAGGAGGCCGCCGAGATCGCCGACCTGACCCGGGCCGCGATGCGCACCGTGCGCGCCACCTCGGGCGCGGGCGGCTTCAACATCGGGATGAACCAGGGCCACATCGCCGGCGCCGGCATCGCCGCCCACCTGCACCAGCACGTCGTACCGCGCTGGCCGGGCGACCAGAACTTCATGCCCATCATCGGGCGCACCAAGACGTTGCCCGAGCTGCTCGACCAGACCCGTGACCTGCTGGCGCAGGCCTGGGCCTGAGAACTCCTCAGGCTCCCGTCGAGGTGCCCACCAGGTGCGGGTGTTCGCTCGTCCGGCCCTGGAAGGCCAGGATCGCCGGGTTCACCACGCGCCCCTCGCGCACCTCGATGGCGCGGGAGATCGTCTCGTCGGCGTCCCAGCCACCCGGCCCGGAGAGCACCGTGCGCAGGAACGGTGACAGCGCCTGGCTGTTCTCCCACGTCGCCGACTCCCACAGGTAGGAGGGACTGTGGTCGACCGCGTAGTAGGTGACGTGGTCGCCCACCTCGAACGCCGGGGCGTCGAAGCCCGTCGGGCGAGCCCAGTCGAAGCCCATCGCCTCGTCGCAGGAGACGTCGACGATGACGCTGCCCCGGCGGAACGCACCCAGGTCGCTCTCCCTCAGGTACATCCAGGGCGCCGTGGGGTCCTGCAGGGTGCAGTTGACGATGATGTCGCGCTCGGCGAGGTAGGCCGGAAGGGGCTCGCGCCCCTTCTCGGTGATCACGCTCAGGTGCGGCTCCTGCTCGTCGGGATCGAGGTGGCGGATCAGCACGGAGTGGATGGGGGAGCCGACCGCCGCGACGTCACGACTGGTCAGCACCGTCACGTCGTGCACGCCGAGCGCGTTGAGGGCGGTGACCGCGCCTCGCGCGGTGGCCCCGAACCCGATCACGGTCGCGGTGAGCCGGCGGCCGTAGTCACCCGTCCTGCCCGCCAGCTGCAGCGCATGCATGACCGAGCTGTAGCCCGCGAGCTCGTTGTTCTTGTGGAAGACGTGCAGCCCGACGCCACCTGCGCGCGTCCAGTGGTTCATCGCCTCGAAGGCGATCAGCGTGAGCCCACCGTCGATGGCGGCCTGGGTCAGCGCCGTGTCCTGCACGCAGTGCGGCCAGCCCCACAGCACGCCCCCTGGCCGCAGGGCACGCACGTCGGCGAGCTGGGGCTTGGGCAGCAGCACCACGTCGGAGAGCGCCAGCAGCTCGGCCCGCGGGGCCAGCGCGCCGACGAGTCCGGCGAGCTCGCCGTCGAGGTAGCCGAACCGCTCGCCGTAGCCGGTCTCCAGGGTGATCTGGGCGCGCAGGTCGGCGTCGAGCTGGCCGATCAGGGCGGGATGGAGGGGGAGCCGGTGCTCGTTCTCCTTGGCCGAGGTGGCCACGACCCCCAACGTCAGGAGGGGTGTGGGCCCCGTCATCGTCGCTTGTCGGACGGCTTCACGATCGGGTCGGCGATGGTCGAGGAGGTCTTGTCCCGCTTCTCCGCCCGCTTCTCCTTGATGGACTTGCTGGACTTGGGGGACTTGCCGTGCCGCGGCGACTTGTCGCTCATGCGCGACCTCTCTGATGGCTGGCCTGGATGGCCGGGTCTGTCGACTGTACGCCTGTTCCCCGCACCCGACGCCGCGCCGGGCCGGCGTACCGATAGCCTGCGCCCACCATGTTGGACAGGTTCAAAGGCTTCTGGCAGGGCGTCGTGCTCGCCCCCTTCGTCACGCTCTTCATCAGGTTGGGCATCAGCCCCGACGCGGTGACCCTCGTCGGCACGATCGGCGTCGCCGCGGGAGCGCTGGTCTTCTTCCCCCAGGGCGAGCTGCTGATCGGTGTCCTGTTCATCACCGCCTTCGTCTTCAGCGACCTCGTCGACGGCCAGATGGCCCGCCGACTGGGGCGCTCCTCGAAGTTCGGCGCGTTCTGGGACTCCACCCTCGACCGCATCGGCGACGGCGCCGTCTTCGGCGGCCTGGTGCTTTACTTCGCCGGCCCCGGCGACTCGATGCTCTACCTGTCGCTGTCGCTGTACTGCGTGGTGATGGGCTCGGTGACCTCCTACGCCCGCGCCCGCGCCGAGTCCCTGGGCATGGACGCCAAGGGTGGTCTGGCCGAGCGTGCCGACCGGCTGGTGCTGATCCTGGTGGCCACCGGCCTGGGCGCGATCTTCGGCGTCCCGGTGCTGATGCACGCCGCCTTGTGGATCCTCGCGTTCGCCAACACCGCCACGGTCGTCTACCGCGTCGAGAAGGTCCGCAAGCAGGCCGTCGCGGCCGATGCCGCCGCCGGTGACCAGGGGCCGACGCAGAATCGGTCGGCCGGGTAAACGCCGCGTAGAATCGGGGGCATGACGCAGACGCCCCAGCAGCCCGCCACCGACCAGCCCACGACCGGTACCGACCGGGTCAAGCGGGGCATGGCCGAGATGCTCAAGGGCGGCGTCATCATGGACGTGGTGACCGCCGAGCAGGCGCGCATCGCCGAGGACGCCGGCGCCGTCGCGGTGATGGCCCTCGAGCGGGTCCCCGCCGACATCCGCGCCCAGGGCGGCGTCTCGCGCGCCTCCGACCCCGACATGATCGACTCGATCATCGAGGCCGTCTCGATCCCGGTGATGGCCAAGGCCCGCATCGGCCACTTCGTCGAGGCCCAGGTGCTGCAGAGCCTCGGGGTCGACTACGTCGACGAGTCCGAGGTGCTCACCCCGGCCGACTACGCCAACCACATCGACAAGTGGCAGTTCACGGTGCCGTTCGTCTGCGGTGCCACCAACCTCGGCGAGGCGCTGCGCCGCATCACCGAGGGCGCGGCGATGATCCGCTCGAAGGGCGAGGCCGGCACCGGCGACGTCTCCAACGCCGTGACCCACATGCGCACCATCCTCGGCGAGATCCGCCGCCTCAAGGGCCTGTCGAAGGACGAGCTCTACGTCGCAGCCAAGGAGCTGCAGGCCCCCTACGACCTGGTGGCCGAGGTCGCCGAGCGCGGCAGCCTGCCCGTCGTCCTCTTCACCGCCGGCGGCATCGCCACCCCCGCCGACGCCGCGATGATGATGCAGCTCGGCGCCGACGGCGTCTTCGTGGGCTCGGGCATCTTCAAGTCCGGCAACCCCGCCCAGCGCGCCGAGGCCATCGTCAAGGCCACCACCTTCCACGACGACCCGGCCATGGTCGCCAAGGTCTCCCGCGGCCTGGGCGAGGCGATGGTCGGCCTCAACGTCGACGAGATCCCCGCCCCGCACCGTCTCTCCGAGCGCGGCTGGTGACCCACGCCGACCCGGCCCGAACCGCCCGCTGACCCGGCGCAGATCTCGCGCTGACCCGGCCCGAACTTCGCGCCGACCCGGCCCGAACCGCCCGCTGACCGGTCGATGGTGCGAAATCGACCGGTGGGTGGTGCGCAAGTGACCGCTCGTGCCTCACCTGAGCTCGGGGCAGTCCAGCTGGTCGCGGTCGGCGGCGCCGAGGGCGTCGTAGTCGCCGACCAGGTCGAGCACCCGGCCCCGGGCGTCGAGGTAGGCGCGGAAGTCGTACTGGTCCTGGGCCCACCACAGCTGCGGCTCACCGCCGTCGTCGAGGGTGTACTCGCCGGAGGGCTCGCCCATGCGTGCGACGACGTCGCCGCGCTCGGCGCCCACCGCGAGGTCGCACCACTCGCGCACCCAGCGTTGGGGCGCCCCGTCGGTGGCGCCGGGCAGGGGATCGGTGCGGCTCGCGGTGCTCAGCACCCGCCACTGCGCCCGGTGGTAGACCAGCTGTGCGGTCTCGGAGCCTGCGTCGAACCGCGCGGCCACCGTCGCCTTCTCCTCGGTGGCCCGCGTCGTCTCCAGCTCGACCGGGTCGACCTCGCGCAGCGGGTCCTCCCACAGCAGCGCGACGAACCCGGTGCAGGGGTCGCCCAGCTCGGCGCGGTCGAGCAGGATCGCCTCGTAGCGCAGCTCGATCGTCAGCTCGGGGGCGTGCCGCTCGCACGCCGCCGCGGCGTCGCGCGCCCCGAGCGCGTCCAGCCAGGCCAGGTACGCCGCCTGCGGCTCGTCGGCCGCCTGCACCTCCGCCGGGTCCGCGGGCGACCCGGTGGGGTCCACCGAGGCCAGGCTCCGGGGCTCGGCGGCGACCGGCTCGTCGCCGTCGCCGTCGCCGTCGTCGCCGCAGGCGCCGGCTGCCAGCGCGACCACGACCAGGGGCACCGCCAGCCTCGTTGCACGCATGCGACCACTGTGCCACCGGCCGGGAGCGCCCACGCAGCGGTCCCTAGACTCCGCCCGTGCCCTCGCCCCCGCCCGCGCCCGCAGCCCCGCAGCCGACCGTCGGCGTCCTCGCGCTCCAGGGTGACGTGCGCGAGCACGTCGCCGCCCTCGAGCGGCTCGGCTGCGCCACCGTGCGGGTACGCCGCCCCGACGAGCTCGCCGCCTGCGACGCGCTGGTGCTGCCGGGTGGCGAGAGCACGACGATGGCGCGGCTGGCGCGCAGCTTCGGGCTGCTGGAGCCGCTCCGCGAGGCCGTCGCCGGCGGGCTGCCGACCCTGGGCACCTGCGCGGGTATGATCCTGCTCGCCAAGCGGGTCGTCGACGGTGCCGAGGGCCAGGAGACCCTCGGCGGCATCGACATGACGGTGCGCCGCAACGCCTTCGGCCGCCAGGTGGCCTCCTTCGAGGGCACGGTCACGATGGCCGGTCTCGACGAGCCCGTGCACGGCGTCTTCATCCGTGCTCCGTGGGTGGAGGAGGTCGGCCCCGGGGTCGAGGTGCTCGCCCGTGTCGACCACGGCGAGGCCGCGGGTAGGATCGTCGCGGTCCGTGAGGGCCACCTGATGGCGACGTCGTTCCACCCCGAGGTGGGTGACGACTCCCGGGTCCACCAGCTGCTCGTGGACCTGGTGCGGCCACGCAGCAGAGCCGAGTAGACGGGAAGACGCATGTCTGGACACTCCAAGTGGGCGACCACCAAGCACAAGAAGGCGATCGTCGACGCCAAGCGCGGCAAGATGTTCGCCAAGCTGGTCAAGAACGTCGAGGTCGCGGCCCGGATGGGCGGCGGTGACCCGACGGGCAACCCGACGCTCTACGACGCCATCCAGAAGGCCAAGAAGTCCTCGGTCCCCAACGACAACATCGACCGCGCGGTCAAGCGCGGCTCCGGGGCCGAGACCGGCGGCGCCGACTACCAGACGATCATGTACGAGGGCTACGGCCCCAGCGGCGTGGCGATGCTCATCGAGTGCCTCACCGACAACAAGAACCGGGCCGCGATGGAGGTCCGCACGGCGATGACCCGCAACGGCGGCTCGCTGGCCGACCCGGGCTCGGTCTCCTTCCTCTTCCACCGCAAGGGCGTCGTGGTCGTGGCCAAGGAGCAGGAGGGCCGCACCGTGGCCGAGGACGACCTGCTCGAGGCGACCCTCGACGCGGGCGCCGAGGACGTCAACGACCTGGGGGAGTCCTTCGAGGTCGTCTCCGAGGCCACCGACCTGGTCGGGGTGCGCACCGCGCTGCAGGCCGCCGGCATCGACTACGACTCCGCCGAGGCGCAGTTCGTGCCCGACATGCAGGTCGCGCTCGACAAGGACGGCGCGGCCAAGATGTTCCGCCTCGTCGACATCCTCGAGGACCTCGACGACGTGCAGAACCTCTACGCCAACTTCGACGTCCCCGACGTCGTGCTGGCCGAGCTCGAGGACAGCGAGGACTGAGCGGCCCCGCCGCGTGTCGTACGACGCGCGGACCGGGTGGTCGCGTACCGTCGGCACGTGCGAACAGACGTTCGACGGGAAGGTGGTCCGATGCGCGTGCTGGGGATCGACCCCGGGCTGACCCGCTGCGGGATGGGCGTGGTCGACGGCTCGGTCGGGCGTCCGCTGAGCCTGGTCGACGTCAACGTGCTGCGCACCAGCAGCGACCTGCCGGTGGCCCAGCGCCTGGTGACCATCGAGAAGGGCGTCGAGGCCTGGATCGAGGAGCACCGTCCCGACGCGGTCGCGGTCGAGCGGGTCTTCGCCCGCTCCGACGTCTCCACCGTGATGGGCACCGCCCAGGCCAGCGGCATCGCCATGGTGGTGGCCGCCCGGCTGGGCCTGCCGATCGCGCTGCACACCCCGAGCGAGGTCAAGGCGGCCGTCTCCGGCAGCGGCCGGGCCACCAAGCAGCAGGTCGGCGCGATGGTGACGCGCATCCTGCGCCTCGACGCGCCGCCCAAGCCCGCCGACGCCGCCGACGCGCTCGCGCTGGCCATCACCCACATCTGGCGCGGGGGAGCGCAGGCGCGCCTCGAGCAGGCCGTGGCCCGCCAGACCCGCGCCGTCCCCAGCCGCGCCGTCCCCACCCGCACGCTTCCCAGGAGGACCCCGTGATCGCCTACGTCCGAGGCCCGGTGGCCGCGGTGACGCTCAACAGCGCGGTGCTGGAGGTGGGTGGCGTCGGCCTCGAGCTGATGTGCACCCCCGGCACCCTGGCCACGCTCTCGCCCAAGATCGGCACCGGCCAGCAGGCCACGCTGCCCACCTCGATGGTCGTGCGGGAGGAGTCGCTGACCCTCTTCGGCTTCCTCGACGACGACGAGAAGGCCTGCTTCGAGCTGCTGCAGACGGCCTCGGGGGTCGGCCCCAAGCTCGCCCAGGCGATGCTCGCCGTCCTGGCGCCCGACGACCTGCGCCGCGCGGTGGGCTCCGAGGACGTCAAGACCCTGACCCGGGTGCCGGGCATCGGCCAGAAGGGCGCCCAGCGGATCATCCTCGAGCTCAAGGACCGCCTCGGCGCGCCCGTCGGCGGGCGCGGGGTCGCCGCCCCGGCCGCCAGCGCGGAGCCGTGGCGCGACCAGGTGCACCAGGGACTCGTCGGGCTCGGCTGGTCGGCCAAGGACGCCGACCGGGCGGTCGACGAGGTGGCGCCGCAGGCCGCGGCGAGCCCCGACGTCGCGACCCTGCTGCGCTCGGCCCTGCGCATGCTCTCGAAGGCCTGATCACCCGTGCACGACGACCCCCACGACGAGTACGCCGCCGCCGAGGAGAGCCACCTGCGCTCGTTGACCGTGGCCGAGGCCGACGGCGACGAGCGCGCCGTCGAGGCCGCCCTGCGCCCGCGCACCCTCGACGAGGTCGTGGGCCAGCAGCGGGTGCGCGACCAGCTCGGGCTGGTCCTCGAGGCCGCCCGGATGCGCGAGCGGGCCCCCGACCACGTGCTGCTCTCGGGCCCTCCCGGTCTGGGCAAGACCACGCTGGCGATGATCATCGCCCACGAGATGAGCGTGCCGCTGCGCCTGACCAGCGGCCCGGCCATCACCCACGCCGGCGACCTCGCGGCGATCCTGTCGGGTCTCAACGAGGGCGACGTGCTCTTCATCGACGAGATCCACCGGATGTCGCGGCCGGCCGAGGAGATGCTCTACATGGCGATGGAGGACTTCCGGGTCGACGTCGTCATCGGCAAGGGCCCCGGCGCCACCGCCATCCCGCTCGAGATCCCGCCGTTCACCCTGGTCGGCGCCACCACCCGTGCCGGGCTGCTCCCCGGTCCGCTGCGCGACCGCTTCGGCTTCACCGCCCAGCTGGAGTTCTACGAGCCCCGCGACCTCGACACGATCGTGCACCGCTCGGCCGGACTGCTCGGCGTCGACCTGACCAGCGAGGGCTCGGCCCAGATCGCCTCGCGCTCGCGCGGGACCCCGCGCATCGCCAACCGGCTGCTGCGCCGGGTGCGCGACTTCGCGCAGGTGCGCGCCGGCGGGGTGGTCACCCTCGAGGTCGCCGAGGCCGCGCTCGACCTCTACGAGGTCGACGCGCTGGGGCTCGACCGGCTCGACCGCGGCGTCATCGACGTGCTGTGCCGTCGCTTCGGCGGCGGGCCCGTCGGTGTCTCGACCCTCGCGGTCGCCGTGGGGGAGGAGCGCGAGACGGTCGAGGAGGTCGCCGAGCCGTTCCTGGTGCGCATCGGCTTCCTGGCCCGCACCCCGCGGGGACGGGTCGCCACCGCGGCGGCCTGGTCGCACCTGGGGCTCACGCCTCCGGCGGGCGGCGAGGAGACGCTGTTCGGGGTCGAGCCCGACTGAGTCGGCCCCGCGCGCCGCGGCGATGCCGTGGGTCACAGGGGCGCGGCTACACTTTCGCGTGGCCGTCCCCGGGCCAGCTCCCGGCGGTCACCCCCTGTCGTCGTACGTGGAGAGGTCCTTCGTGGAGGCCATCGCCCCCTTCCTGCCCCTGCTGGGCATCGCGTTCGTGTTCTGGCTGCTGATCATCCGTCCGCAGTCCCGGCGCAACCGCGAGCTCGTCTCGATGCAGCAGTCCATCGCCGTCGGTGACGAGGTGATGCTCACCTCCGGCATCCAGGGCACCGTGCGCGGGCTCGCCGAGGACACCTTCGAGCTCGAGGTCGCCCCCGGGGTGGTGCTGCGCGTCGCGCGCGGTGCCGTCGGCCGGATCGTCGCGCGTGACGACGCCCGCGACGAGCCCGCCGGCCCCGAGGAGCTCTGAGGTGGCCCGACGCACCTCCGGCCCCGGCCGGACCCTGGTCGCCTTCTTCGTCTCCACCGCCGTCCTCTTCGGGCTGGTGGCCCTGGCCGGCAGCTGGACGCCCCAGCTGGGCCTCGACCTGCAGGGCGGCACCAGCATCACCCTGCGCGCCGAGGGCGACCCGAGCGAGGAGTCGCTCGAGGAGGCCCGCAAGATCATCGACGACCGTGTCAACGGCTCGGGCGTCGCCGAGGCCGAGGTGACCACCCAGGGCGGTCAGGACATCGTCGTGGAGGTGCCCGGCGAGAACCGGCGCGACCTGCTCGACACCGTGCAGCGCACCGCCCAGCTGCGCTTCCGCCTGGTGGCCTGCTCGCAGGTCGACGGGCGCTGCCAGAGCACCACCGGGCTGCCCGACGACATCATCCCGCAGGCGCCGTCCACGAACGGTTCGGGCGGCTCCGACCAGCAGGGCGAGCAGGGCGAGCAGCCCGGGCAGTCCGAGCAGCAGCAGGGCAACAACCGGCCCACGGTCGGCTTCGGCGTCAAGGCCGGCGGCGAGGGCGAGCAGCCCACCGACGAGCCGACCGAGGAGCCCACCCAGCAGGGCAACGGCGGCAACGGCAACGGCGGCAAGGGCGGCGACGTCTACGCGCAGTGCGTCACCGCGGCCGCCGACGACCCGCTGACCGACGACCCGCTGGCGTGGATCGACCAGCCGACGTCGGAGTGCGTGGCCGCCTTCAGCCAGTACCAGTGCCCCGCCGACGGCCCGGCCACGCCGATGACCGACGACCCCGACGCCCCGCTGGTGACCTGCGACGAGGACGGCGTGGCCTACCTGCTCTCGCCGGCGATGATCGAGGGCACCGAGCTCTCCGACGCCTCGGCCGCGATCCCCCAGGGTGAGATCGGCTACGTGGTGCAGCTGTCCTTCGACGGTGGTGGCACCAACACCTTCGCCGACATCTCGCGCTCCCTGTTCGGCACCGAGAAGCAGTTCGCCATCGTGCTCGACGGCGAGGTCCTCTCCGCGCCGACCATGAACGGTGTGATCGTCGACGGCAACGCGCAGATCAGCGGCGACTTCAACGAGGAGACCGCCGGCAGCCTGGCCACCAGCCTGAAGTTCGGCGCGCTGCCGATCGCCTTCGAGGACGACCCGCTGACCCAGGTCGTGGGCCCGACGCTGGCCGGTGACCAGCTCTCCGCCGGCCTGCTGGCCGGCGGCATCGGCCTGGGCGTGGTGATGCTCTACTGCCTGCTCTACTACCGGGGGCTCGGCACCGTGGTGATCGCCTCGCTGGTGGTGGCCGGCGCCGTCACCTACGGCATGGTCCTGCTGCTCAGCGAGACGGCGGGCTTCACGCTGACCCTGCCCGGCATCGCCGGCCTGATCGTGGCCGTCGGCATCACCGCCGACTCGTTCATCGTGCTCTTCGAGCGGATCCGCGACGAGATGCGCGACGGCAAGTCGATGCGTGTCGCGGTCGAGTCGGGCTGGAAGCGGGCCCGCAACACCGCGGTCGCGGCCGACGCCGTCTCGATCCTGGCGGCGGTGATCCTCTACATCTTCGCCGCCGGTGTCGTGAAGGGCTTCGCGTTCGCGCTGGGCCTGACCACGATCATCGACCTGGTGGTCTTCTTCTTCTTCACCAAGCCGGCCGTCTCGTGGCTGGCCCGTTTCCCGTTCTTCCACAGCGGTCACAAGCTCTCGGGCCTCAACGCCGAGACGCTCGGCGTCGACCGCGCCCCGGCAGGAGGGACCGCCTGATGGGCCGGTACTCACGACTCGGCAACGCCCTCTACACCGGCGAGCGCTCGGTCGACTTCGTCGGTCGCAAGTGGGTCTGGTACGCCATCTCCGCGGTGCTGGTGGCCGTCGCGGTCCTCGGCATCAGCGTGCGCGGCCTCGACCTGGGCATCGAGTTCACCGGCGGCACGCAGTACCGCGTCAGCGTCGGGGCCGAGGCGACCCAGCAGAACGCCGACGAGCTGCGCGAGGTCGTCGCCGACAGCGGCGTCGAGGGCGCGGCCTCGCCCGTGGTCAGCACCCTGGGCGACGACGCGCTGCTGGTGCAGACCGGCCAGCTCTCGCAGGAGGAGAGCACGACGGTGGCCCAGGTCATCGTCGAGGCCACCGGGGTCGACCCGGCCGCCGACCTGTCCCAGGAGGACATCGGAGCCAGCTGGGGCGCCGACGTGGCCCGTTCCTCGCTGATCGGCCTGGCCGTCTTCCTGTTCTTCGTGGTGCTCTTCATCTGGGCCTACTTCCGCGAGTGGAAGATGTCGGTGGCGGCCCTGGTCGCCCTGGCCCACGACGTGGTCATCACCGTGGGCGTCTACGCCTGGTCCGGCTTCGAGGTCACCCCCGCCACCGTCACCGGCCTGCTGACGATCCTGGCCTTCTCGCTCTACGACACGGTCGTGGTCTTCGACAAGGTGCGCGAGAACACCGCCGGCCTCGGCCGTGGCGGTACGACGTACGCACGCGCGGCCAACCTGGCGGTCAACCAGACGCTGGTGCGCTCCATCAACACCTCGCTGGTCGCGCTGCTGCCCGTCGGCGCGATCCTCTACGTCGGCGCCGTCCAGCTCGGCGCGAGCTCGCTGCAGGACCTGGCCCTGGCGCTCTTCGTCGGCATGGCGGCCGGCACCTACTCCTCGGTCTTCATCGCCACCCCGGTGCTGGTGGACCTGAAGTCGGGGGAGACCGAGGTCGTGATGGCCGAGCGCCGCGCCAAGGCACGCGCCCGCCAGGGCGACCGCTACGCCGCGGTGCCCGGATACCGCGACGACCTGCCGCCCGCCGACGAGCCGGGGACCCGCCCCGGCGCCGGCGCGCCGGTGCCGACCACCCTGGCCGGCGAGCCGCGCCAGACCCCGCCGCGCACCGCCCCGCCCCGCGCGCAGGAGCCGATGGGCCGCGGCCGCACGCTGCCGACGGCCCGCGGCGAGGTCCGCCCCAGCGGCGCCTCCGGGCGTCAGCAGCCCAGTCGCCAGACCCGTTCGAAGCGGGGCAAGAAGTGAGCCTCGCCGGCGCCCGCGAGGCGCTCGCCCGGCTGGTCCGCGACGTGCCCGACTACCCCGAGCCGGGGGTCGTGTTCAAGGACATCACCCCGCTGCTGGCCGACCACACCGGCCTCGCGGCGGTGGTGGCGGGGCTCGCGCACGCCGGTCGTGACGAGGCCGGCCGCCCGGTCGTCGACGTCGTCGTGGGCATGGAGGCCCGCGGGTTCATCCTCGGCGCCCCCGTGGCGCTCGCCCTGGGCGCCGGGTTCGTGCCCGTGCGCAAGGCCGGCAAGCTGCCGCGCGAGACCCACGCTGTCTCCTACGACCTCGAGTACGGCTCGGCGACCCTGGAGATGCACACCGACGCGGTCGGCGCCGGCAGCCGGGTGCTGCTGGTCGACGACGTCCTGGCCACCGGCGGCACCGCCCGCGCCACCGTCGACCTGGTCGAGCGCTGCGGCGCCGAGGTGGTCGGCGTCGCCGTGCTGATGGACCTGGCGTTCCTGCCCTGGCGCGAGGCCCTGGGCGACGTCGCGGTCACCACCTTGATGAGCGTCGGCGCCGAGCCCTCCCTCGACGCGCCCTAGACTGGTCGCCGTGAGCCAGGACCGACCCGCCCCGACCCCCGAGGCGGGGCCGGAGCGCGTCCACGACGTGGTCCCGGCCTCGGCCCGGAGCATGCGCGCGCGACTGGCCCGGATGGGTCACCGCAGCCCGACGGCCAACCCGGTCCTCGACCCGCTCTTCCGCGCGGTGCGCGCCAACCACCCCAAGGCCGACCTGGCCCTGCTGGAGCGTGCGTACACCACCGCCGAGCGGCTGCACGGCACCCAGATGCGCAAGAGCGGCGACCCCTACATCACCCACCCGCTCGCGGTGACCACGATCCTGGCCGGCATCGGCATGACCGAGCCGACGCTGGCCGCGGCCCTCCTGCACGACACCGTCGAGGACACCTCCTACACGCTCGAGGAGCTGACGGCCGACTTCGGCGAGGAGGTGGCGCTGCTGGTCGACGGCGTGACCAAGCTCGACAAGGTCGTCTACGGCGACTCGGCGCAGGCCGAGACGATCCGCAAGATGATCGTGGCGATGTCGCGCGACATCCGGGTGCTGGTCATCAAGCTGGCCGACCGCCTGCACAACATGCGCACGCTGCGCTTCGTGCCGCAGAAGAGCCAGGAGCGCACGGCTCGCGAGACCCTCGACATCTACGCCCCGCTGGCCCACCGGCTGGGCATGAACACCATCAAGTGGGAGCTCGAGGACCTCGCCTTCGCAACCCTGCACCCCAAGATCTACGACGAGATCGTGCGGATGGTCGCCGAGCGCGCACCCTCGCGCGAGCAGTTCATGGCGCAGGTGATCAGCCAGGTCGAGGAGGACCTGCGCGAGGCCCGGATCAAGGCCAAGGTCACCGGCCGGCCCAAGCACTACTACTCGATCTACCAGAAGATGATCGTGGGCGGACGCGAGTTCTCCGACATCTACGACCTGGTCGGCATCCGCGTGCTCGTCGAGGAGGACCGCGACTGCTACGCGGTGCTGGGCATCCTGCACTCGCGCTGGAACCCGGTGCTGGGGCGGTTCAAGGACTACGTCGCGATGCCGAAGTTCAACATGTACCAGTCGCTGCACACCACCGTGATGGGCCCGCAGGGCAAGCCGGTCGAGATGCAGATCCGCACCTTCGCCCAGCACCGGCGCGCCGAGTACGGCGTCGCCGCGCACTGGAAGTACAAGGAGGACGGCCGCGCCGGCGTCGACACCGACCGGCGCGCCGACCAGGCCGCCGGGGCCGGCGACATGTCGTGGGTGCGCCAGCTGCTCGACTGGCAGAGCGAGGTCGAGGATCCGGGCGAGTTCCTGGAGTCGCTGCGCTTCGAGATCAACCGGGCCGAGACCTACGTCTTCACCCCGCGCGGCGACGTGATCGCGCTGCCGGCGGGCTCCACCCCGGTCGACTTCGCCTACGCCGTGCACACCGAGGTCGGTCACCACACCATCGGCGCACGCGTCAACGGTCGCCTGGTGCCGCTGGAGTCGAAGCTCGAGAACGGCGACGTGATCGAGGTCTTCACCTCCAAGTCCGTCAACGCCGGCCCCTCGCGCGACTGGCTGGGCTTCGTGAAGTCGCCCCGCGCGCGCAACAAGATCCGCCAGTGGTTCACCAAGGAGCGGCGCGAGGAGGCGATCGAGCAGGGCAAGGACCAGATCGCCAAGCTGATGCGCAAGGAGGGCCTGCCCCTCAAGCGGCTGCTCTCGCACGAGTCGCTGACGCTGGCCGCCGAGCACTTCAAGATCGCCGACGTCACCGCGCTCTACGCGGCGGTGGGGGAGAACAACCTCTCCGCCCAGGCCGTGGTCAAGCAGGTGCTCGAGCTGCACGGCGGCGCGCAGGGCGCCGAGGAGGACCTCGCCGAGGCGGTCACGATCACCGGGCGCCGAGCCCACCGGCGTACGGCGGGCACCGGCGACGCCGGCGTGGTCGTCAAGGGGGCCTCCGACCTGTGGGTCAAGCTGGCCAAGTGCTGCACCCCCGTGCCGCCCGACCCGATCCTCGGCTTCGTCACCAAGGGCGGCGGGGTCTCGGTGCACCGCCAGGACTGCACCAACGCCTCATCCCTGCAGACCCAGCCCGAGAAGCTCCTCGACGTCGAGTGGGCCCCGACCACGACCTCGACGTTCCTGGTCAACATCCAGGTGGAGGCCCTCGACCGCGCACGCCTGCTCTCCGACATCACCATGGCGCTCTCCGACGCCCACGTGAACATCCTCTCCGCCCAGCTGGCCACCAGCCGCGACCGTGTCGCCAAGAGCCGCTTCACCTTCGAGATGGCCGAGACCAAGCACCTCGACACCGTGCTGCGCGCCGTGCGCGGCGTCCCCGGCGTCTTCGACGCCTACCGCGTCACCCAGTAGCCGCTCCCCGAGCAGTGACGAGCGCCAGCGAGGAGCGTCGCCGAGACCGGGTGAGCGACGCGCTCGCCGTACGCCGGGTGGTCGCGGGGTCTCGGCGTCGCTCGAGCCTTCGGCCCTCGCTGCTCGACCAACGGGTG